>JAEORS010000048.1:0-10905 GCA_016840795.1 Candidatus Thorarchaeota archaeon
TACTTTCGTAGGAAATCGTCCTCAAACATCTCCATTCTGATGCTTGTGGTTGGGCCGGCCGACACGATTTGCCACTTGCCCCCCTTCTTCCAAGCTACTGGACCGACATGATAGACAACACTACCCTCGAAATCGACAGGTGGCTTCTCCCCCTTGTCAAACATCTCCAGGGCTCGTTCATGCGCCTCGTCGCGTGCCGTGTAGACATGCTCCCCGCTCACAAAGACCACATCCCCGACCTTCAGCTTCCTGGCGTCTTCTTCCGAGATTGGTGTGGTAAGGTGATACTCAGCCATTCTATGCACCCTCCGTCGGATGAGTCACAAATGTGACCCCCAAGTCTTTGGATATGATTGCCTTGCTATGACGCGCAGCCCAACACTGGACTGCGACACCAACCGGCAGACTAGCAGGGTGACGCATGGCATAGTCGACCTTCACATCCAGAACTGTCGTCTTGCCACCCAGACCCATGGGTCCTATGCCCGTGGCATTGATTGCCGCAATGAGATCTTCCTCAATCTGAGCCACCTCGGGTTCAGGGTGTCTTTCGCCAATAGGTCGAAGCAGCTGCTGTTTTGCAATCTTGATTGCGATGTCTGCACCGCCCCCGATTCCGACACCTATGATGTTAGGAGAACACGCTTTGCCCATGTAGCTCATAGCATTGTCAGTGACCAGTTTCTTCACACCTTTCAGACCTACTCCTGGCTTGAGCATGCCTACAATTGCCACGTTCTCACTCCCGCCACCCTTCGGGAACGCTATGACTTCAAGCGTGTCACCCGGCACAACTTCCCAGTTGATCCATGGAATCTTGACTCCCGTGTTGTCCCCTGAATTGCCACCGACTATTGGATTAACTGCATTTGGTCGAAGCGGCACCTCAGCAGTGGCCTTCTTGGTTGCGTTGGTGAGGGCCTCTCTAATCTCGCTCATGAACGGGAACTTTTCGCCAACCTTGACATAGAAGATGATGATGCCTGTGTCTTGGCACATCGGAATGCCTTCCTCAGCTATCTCGATGTTCTGAATGATTGCAGAAAGTTGAGTCTTGGCTGTTTCATCGGTCTCAATCTCTCGTGCCGCTCGCAACGCATCCTCAATATCTTTGGGCAGCTTCGTAGCCGCCATTCTTAGAAGACGAACAGTGGTGTCTTCAATGACTTGCATAGGGTCATTCATTGTATCAGCTTCCGAGTCACTTTGATAGGGGACACTTCTAGCTATCCCCACGTGAGCTCGGAGCCCAAGAGGTGCCTAATCTTTCTTACTGTCTGTACGACAGAACTATGAGAATTCTGATGGGATTATATACTTTAAATGGGACTTCTTAACGTCGGTTGAAGAGTAGAGGAATCAGACCTAGATGACTTTGGATCTGTCAGTCACAACTGTGCTGATGTTCAGTGCGACTCTTGCTCTTCTGACTGCTTATAGTGTGCTGGACCTCCGTAGTCGTATGGTCCACAACGAATACCTTGCTCTTGGGGGATTGCTCGGTTTCAGTCTGACCGCCCTCTCTGGACATCTGGCGACTTATTCGATGCTCCACCTGGTTGCAGTCATCTTTGTGTCGTCCATATCCTATCTTCTGTTCAGGATTGGCGCTATTGGAGGAGCAGATGCAAAGGCACTGCTGATTGTTGCCATCGTGAGTCCGGGTATTGAGTTTGCGACGTGGGACTCGCCGGTACTGGAGGCTCTCATCGGTGGTGGACTCGGGCTTTTCATTATGCTGCTGCTTGGCTATGCATATACGAGATGGTCGGAAATATCGAAGAGGAGGTTGCATGGAGAACGCCAGACTGTCCCCCTGATTCCATTCCTGCTCTTAGGCTACATTTTGACACAGGTGCTCTCGTTCCTTCAGTACTGAGAGCGGTACGTCTAGCTCAGAGAGTTGCAAGAATCTCTGGAGGTAGAATGAAAGAGTAGATTAATGTCCAGAGAAGCACCCAGAGTAGCAGGTAGGTGGGAAGTCCCGAAGTTATGAGTTTCTGGCGCCCACCAATGTCCTGGGGATCTATCTCAAGCAGGTATACAATCACGAAAAGGGTCAAAGAGTAGACTAGAAGACCAAAGACCAATCCCCTTATGCCAGCATAGCTGGTGCCCTGAATGCCACAAAACAAGGCACTAATGAATGCGAAAAGAATCTTGACATAGGTCTGTTGAGAGTCTGGGGAGTCTTCCCATCTTCGAAAGATGGCCTTGAAGAGGCCTTTGAGGGGATTGATTACTGAAGACATCTTCTGGCACCTGCGGACTGGTGCCCTCGATAATCGACTAGGTTATAAAACGCTCGGTCAGAAGGAGAACAGAAATGAAGGAGACAATGAGCAACACTGACATCCGGCTGATCTTGCCAGAGCTAAAGGAGGCCGCAGAAGGCTCGTTCGTCAAGAATGTGTATCAGTATGGTGATGTCTTTGTGCTCAAGCTCTACAAGCCCGCAGGTGGCACATCTCAACTGCTCTTTCAAGTGGGTCACCGGATTCATCTGACGGAGTTCCGTCGCGTTGCTCCGCGTGTGCCTCCAAAGTTCTGCAGCGCATTGAGGAAGTACCTGAGGGAGAGGAGAGTTATGTCAATCTCTCAGCACGACCTTGACCGCATAGTTGTGATTGAGATCGGCGACGAGTCCAGCTCGCACAAGTTGGTCGTCGAGCTTTTTGGTAATGGTAACCTTCTCCTTCTGGACCCCAATGACACCATCTTCGTGGCCATGCGATACAGAAAGATGAAGGACCGTGATGTGGTACCTAAGGCCAAGTATGAGTTTCCTCCTCCACGTGGTATAGACATACTTACCCTAGAGATGGATTCGTTTGAGGATGTCCTAGCAGATTCCAACGCGAGCGTTGTTCGTACGCTTGCTAGTCGATTGAATCTTGACGCGCTGAGTTGCGAGGAGATCTGCACTCTCGCCGGAGTTGAGCCAGATACGAAAGTGCCAGCCCTGGATACTCAGACAAAGAAGGACTTGGCCGGAGGATTCATTCAGTTCATAGAGAAGTTCAAGGACGGAGCAAATGCGCCAAGAATTGTCTATGATGACTCTGAGGAGGAACAGAGCTCAGTCGCCTTTCTCCCCTTCAAGTTCGAAACATACAATGGATTGCCAGAGGAAACCTTTGCCTCGTTCAGTCGGGCAATCGACAGCTTCTTCGGAGTCTCTGACATTGAACTGATGGAGGAGGAAATCCAAGATGCCCATGCCAAGGAACGCACACGACTTGAGCGGATAATTGAGAAACAAGAAGAGGGCATTCTGAGACTGAAGAAGAAGGCTGAGAGCCTTAGGGCGTCTGGGGAAGTCATCTACACAAACTTCCAGCTTGTGCAGGAGATTCTGGATACAATCTCCAAAGCACGAGCAAGCGGCCTATCATGGAGAGAGATAATGGACAGAGTTGAGGAAGGTAGGAAGAAGGGAATTGCTTCTGCAAAGAGTATAGAGAGAATCGCGCCCTCCCAAGCAAAGATCATAGTGAATCTGGATGGTATTCAGGTGGACCTTGATATCAGGCAGAACGCACAAGACAATGCATCACTGGCGTATGACCAAGCGAAGAAATCCGAGTCAAAGATGACTGGTGCACAGAACCAGATTGAGAAGACACGGGTGAAACTCGAGGAACTGGAGAAGACCAAGATCGAACCCAGGGATAAGATAACCCGGCCAGTAAGAGTGAGAAAGAAGCGGTGGTATGAGAAGTTTCGATGGTTTATCTCATCGGAGGGCTTTCTAGTCATTGGAGGTCGCGATGCCAAGACCAACGAGAGGCTCGCCAAACGGCAGATGGAGCCAGATGATGTATTCCTACATGCATCACTTCATGGTGCCCCGTATGTAGTTGTGAAGGTTCATGATAGCCCTCCTGGAGAACAGACTCTCAAGGAAGCTGCCCAGTTTGCAGTCACTTTCTCCCGTGCTTGGCAAGATGGTTTGTCAAAAGGTGATGCGTATTGGGTCAACCCAGAGCAGGTCAGCTTCAGCCCCCCGTCAGGAGAATACCTTCCTGCAGGGGCTGTGATGCTGTACGGCACTAAGAACTACATTCGCTCGGTTCCCGTAGAGCTCGCAGTAGGAGTGATACTAGAGGATGAATTTGCAATTCCTGTGTCCGGGCCTCCTTCTGCAATCTCAGTTCTCTCCGAGTATCACGTGGGAGTAGTTCCGGGTGAAGGGAAGAAGGGCCAGCTAGTGAAGAACATCTCAAACGCACTGAAGGGATTTGTACCGAAGGATAAATCACAGCTCATTGATCAGATTCCTCAGGAGGATTTGATGCGCGTCCTCCCGGCAGGAGGAGGCAAAATCAAGCCTCCCTGAAGATGTTCCTTCTGAATCACTTAGAGAGTGTTTGATGTGCCTTAGTGTAAATGAGACCCAACACAGACACGTTTAAATCCGTGCAGGAATGAGGCAGTCAAGGACGCGCCTCAGAGCCCAGAGGCTCTGGGTGTTGAATCAACTCTCAGAAGCGCCGAGGTAATTTCGATGTCTAGCACTACGCATTCCATGTCCGTTAGAGAATTGATGGAGGTAAATGTGGTTACAATGCCACCAGATGCCACAGTACGTGATGTGGCCTCGCGAATGGCCGAGATGGATATTGGCTCTATAATAATAATGGACAGGACACGCCCAGTTGGAATCATAACAGAATCAGACATCGCCCGCAGAGTAGTAGCAGAGGAGAAGAATCCAAAGACAACCAAGGCAAAAGAGATCATGAGTTCACCCCTTGTGCATGTCACCCCTGACATGGCTCTCACTGAAGCAATGCGTGTCATGGCACGGAGCAATATTCGAAGAGTAGCTGTACTCAAGAATGACTCCCTGGCAGGAATCATCACTTCAAGGGATATCCTGCGCTGGTCTCCTGAGCTCATCGACATCTTGGTCGAGTCACTAAGGCTACAGAATGACCATGGTGCAAGAGAAGAGGAGGAAGAGGATGAACTAATAGCCTTCGGGGGTATATGTGATAGCTGTGGTGAGTATTCCGCAGATTTGGCGTTGGAAGACGGACGGTACTTGTGTGAAGTGTGCCGAAGTTAGTTGATTGAAGTGTTCCAAATGTTGCAGACGGTTTGGTAAAAGGAGGTATGTTAGTTGAAGGTAAGTCAGATTATGGCAAAACCCGTGACTATTGACAAGGATCAGAGACTATCTCGGGCACTTGAGCTTCTGGCCAAGAAGCGTGTAGACAGGCTGGTTGTTACGCATAACGGTGAGGTTCGTGGGATTATCACATATGCCGACATTGCAGATAGACTGAGTGTGAGCAAGGTGGTGGCAGTCTCAATCGGAAGGCTTCATGTTTCAAGCGCCATGACTGACACTGTAATCACAGTATCTCCAGATGATGAAATAACCGATGTAGCAGAGTTGATGATAGACAGAGGAATGAGCGGTTGCCCAGTGGTGGATGAAGAGGATAAGCTAGTTGGGGTCATCTCTAAGACAGAACTCTCCTCAATTGTGAAGAAGTTTGAAGATGTGTCAGTAGGCGACCTCATGACCACAGAGGATCTCTTGGTTGTCAATCCAGTCGAACGTCTTGTGAAGGCAAGAAGTGAGATGCTTGACAAAGGCTATTCGGGACTTCCAGTCACCGATGGCGGACGTGTATTGGGACTCCTGACCGAGCGGGCAGTAGCTGAGGCGATGGCCAGGTTCAGTGTTGAGGTTCCCGACAAGCACCGGAAGAATCAGGTAAGACAGATTCGTGTTGTTGATGCCATGATTCAGCAGCCACCACTTGTCTCTGAAGATGACTCCATTTCCGTTGCAGTCGAGAAGATGCTCGATGCCTACCTGAATACCCTACCTGTGGTCGGCAAGGGAAACAGACTGGTTGGAATCATCAGCGCAACTGACCTCACTCGCTTCATCGCGAACAAATTCAAGGTTCCAGAAAGCGCTGAGTGATTCTTCGGCGACACAATCTTAACGTGCCGTGAGTACACATTTGACATGCCTGTGGACCTGCTTCTCAGCAATGGCATAGTGATTTTGGAGGGCAGAGAGGCCGCCCGTTCAGTCGGAATCAGCTCCGGTAAGATAGAAGGCATTTACAGTGTGGACAGTGAGCCCTCAGCATCGGAGAGAATGGATTGTGAGGGAATGTACATCCTCCCTGGTGCAATTGACATTCATGTTCATCTACGCGATCTAGGCGAGTCCGACAAGGAGACCTTCGAAACCGGAACCAAGGCCGCAGCAGCGGGAGGAGTGACCACAGTCGTAGATATGCCGAACTCAAAGCCTCCAATACTTAGCAATGGGGACTTGGAGGGAAAGATTGCATGTGCAGAGATAGACCGCTACGTCAACGTCGGTTTCTATGCTGGAATCCCAAGAAAGGCAGCAGACTTCGACAAGTCCATGCTTCCACATGTTCTGGGAATGAAGGTCTATCCACATGCACCCCTTGACAAAGGTACTAGGTACACTAAGAAACGCGCGCTTGAGTGCATGAGACTGTCCGCTCAACATAACATACCGCTACTACTCCATCCAGACGCTGCGCCCCAGACCAAGAAGGCAAAGACGCTCAATGACTACCTACTCCTTCACAGTTGCGAGAGCGAAGTCAAGTCACTCAAGATGTTCCTGTCTGTGAGAGATCAGGTAAGAGGAAGGCTACACGTATGCCATGTAAGCTGTGGCACCACCGTGCGCCTAATAGCTGAGAATCGTGCTGAGGAGACCCTAACTGCTGAAGTTACGCCTCATCATCTCTTCTTGTCTGGAGGGGAGTTTGCCCATGATGACGGAACGGCCAAGATGCTTCCTCCGCTGAGGTCTCCGTATGACAATGAGGCGCTACTAGAAGGCCTCACTGGAACGTGTGCTATCGATTGTGTAGCTTCAGACCATGCGCCTCATCGGAAAGACGAGAAGATGGTGCCTTTCCTTGAGTCAGCGGCAGGAATACCCGGGCTTGAGACTACTGTCCCATTGATGTTGACAGAGGTGTTCGAGGACAGAATCAGCTGGGTTGACTATCTCAGGTTCTGCTGCTCGGGCCCAGCAAGGATACTGAATATACATGGTAAAGGGGTACTCACACAGGGCTATGATGCAGATATTGTAGTCGTAGCCAAAGAGGAGTGGGAGATTCGCGGCGCTGATTTCCAATCAATGGCCAAGGTCACTCCCTTCGAAGGCAGACGTGTTTCTGCTCGTCCAATGATTACTATAGTGGAAGGAAACATCGTCTACGACCGCGGCGAGTTCTTAGTCGACCCCGGAATGGTCGGTAGAGTACCGGTACGCAAAGTGTGGTGAATGCGAAAAGCATAACCGGTCTAAAGTGTTGAAAAAGTCCGGTGGATACTGATTGGACCATGCTTACTCTGACGAAGAGGGCACATTTCTCGTGAGATTGGCAAGGCAGACTGTTGACGAATACGTGAGAAGCGAAACCAGACCCAGCATCCCAGTCGATGCTTCTCCCAACTTGGTAGAGAAGTCGGGAGTGTTTGTGACGCTCAATGTAGTTGATGGTGCTCACACTAGGCTCCGTGGATGTATTGGTAGGCCTTATCCAACTCAGCCCCTCATTGAGGCCACGGTCGATTCAGCCATCGATGCGGCAGTCAATGATCCAAGATTCAGGCCCGTGAGTCCTGAAGAGCTGGACAGAATCGTGGTTGAACTCAGCGTCCTTACTCCACCAAGTAGACTCGAGTATTCCGGTCCTGATGAGCTTCTTGAGCTGGTGCAGGTCGGTAGAGATGGACTGATTGCAAGCAGAGGAATGATGCGGGGACTCCTTCTCCCTCAGGTTGCCGTGGAGTACGGCTGGGATACGAAGACATTCTTGGAACACACTTGCAACAAGGCAGGCTTCCACAAAGACCTCTGGAGAGACCCAGGTACCGAGTTCAACGCGTTCCAGGCCGAGATATTCGGTGAAACCGCTCCCCGTGGAGAGATTGTGAGAAACCCTGAGCACTCTCGGCGCTAGTGAGGTGTGATATGCTATGACGAAACTTCCCCCCTCAGTGATTGAGAAATTGAAGAGCTACCTTGAAGAGGACATAAGATCTGGAGACTTGACTTCAGAGATCACAGTTCCTCCTGAAGCAATGGGAGTAGGTACAATCTTCTCGAAAGGCAGGACAGTACTGGCAGGCGTTCAGGAGATAATTGCCATAGCAGAGATTAGCGGTCTTGACTATGAGGTCAATGCGTTTGAGGGCAACTGGGTATCGCCACAAGAGCCAATCGTGTTGTTAAGGGGTAAGGCCCGGACTCTTCTTGGCGTAGAACGGGTGTGTCTGAATATCGTAATGCGAATGAGCGGGATTGCAACAAAGGTATACAAGATGGTACAGGCTGCTAGAGAGGTGAACCCAAGAATCAGGGTGGCGGCAACCAGAAAGACTACACCAGGTTTCAGGTACTTTGAGAAACGTGCTGTACGGATAGGAGGTGGGGACACTCATCGATATGCCCTCGATGATATGATTCTAATCAAGAACAACCACGTTGCCGTGACTGGAGGAGTCGCCAATGCAGTCAAGGCGGCTCGAAGGAGCGTTTCCTTCAGTAAGAAGGTGTCCTGCGAGGTCCGAACGCTACAAGAAGCAATTGAGGCCATCGAGGCTGGAGCAGACATTGTTCTGCTAGACAATTTCATACCGCAGGATGTGGGCGGGGTCCATGAAGTCCTGAAGCAGAGGGGACTACGTAACAGAGTGCTGTTAGAGGTCTCTGGTGGAGTTGATGAGGACAATATCAAGGACTTTGCTCAGAGTGGAGTGGACATCATCTCATCTGGGGCCCTTACTCACTCGTATGATTCCTCAGACTTCAACATGTTATTGTCCATCACATAGACAACAGAAGAAACTGTGGTGCCCCGGCCGGGATTCGAACCCGGGTCTTAGACTCGAAAGGCCTAGATGCTGGGCCGGGCTACACTACCGGGGCCTAGAAGCACGGGACCCAACCATGCGGTTATTAACATTGTGCAATTAACGTGATTCTGTGGTTCCCGAGATCTCTATCTGCTCCAGAGCATGGCGGTGGACATCATCAGTCAGACGGGAGGCCCGTCTCTGACGAGCAGACCTAAGTACATTCTGTGCCCGAGACTCCTCGCGGTCAACAGTTCTTGCAGCGATTGACCTCAAAATAAATGACCTGAGATCCTCCTGGCATGGGACTCCTGACAACATGTGACCCCTTGATACTAGGGTCGGCACCACTAGGATGCCATAGGCCTCAGCAATTTGACTGTGGCTGTCAACATTAATCTCGTGTATTGACTCGGGGTCTTCGAAGTCTTCACTCTCATTCTTTATCATCCCCTTGACGATATCACACCAAGCGCAGTGGTCAGAGGTGAAAAGCAGTATCATCAATATGGACTCCGGATTGTCTATTCGTAGTCCTAATGTGGTAATTTAAGGTCGGAGAAGAGGGCGTCCGTTTGACTCTCTGAACGTCCCAACATATGCGCTAGACTGTAGCAATGGTGCTCTTTGCTTGAGCGTGCATCTGGCTAGTAAAGGCAGCAATCTGAGTGCACGCCTGTACAACTCTGGGGGCGGCCTTATTGACAAACCAATTGGAGTCATTCAAGGCATTCTTGCGTTCCAAGAGGAATAGGTCATATGCCTCCTTCCCGTCGTAGTCTACAGTGGAGAGTCGAAGAGATAGGTCATCTTGGGACATTCCAAAATCCGACCCTGGCAGGGCTGCAACCTTATGTTCCACCAAGAGATGTTCGGACAAGTCCTCTGATGTGACAACTCCCATAGCCTTTAGCGGTTCCCGGTAGTTTCTCCAGTCCGGGAAAAGGTAGAAAGCACCTTGAGGTGAAGCACAGTCCACGTGTGCCTCTCGAATCCGAGTATGGGCGTACTTGGTGACTAGCTCATGAATCGTGGCGCAGTCCCTGATGTAGGTCAGAAGCTCTCTATCTGTGCCATAGGCCTCCACAGCAGCATACTGGATGGGAGATGATACGCAGGACCAGATCTCACTTCCAATTCCAACGATTGAGTTAAGAAGCTCCTCCTCTCCCTCAGGTAGCAGGAGCACTCCCAGTCGGTAACCCCCCAGAGACCTGTCCTTGGATAAGCCTCCCGTAATCAGGGTCCCCTCGGGATAGAACTCGGCAATGCTGTGATGTCGGTGGTCGTGGTAGGTGGTCAGGGCATAGATCTCATCCGACAGGACCGCAACGTTGTGTTCTCTAGCGACAGAGGAGAGCTCGCGCAACTGCCACTTGGAGAAACTGTGCCCTGTGGGATTGCAGGGATAGTTCAACACGAGTATCTTCTGATTTGGATTCGCCAATGTGTTCTTTCTCAGTGCTTCGTCGAGTTCACTGGGCGTCAGTCGATACGAATTCTCAGGGTCAGTAGGGATGTGATGAACCTCTCTGCCAAGGAACTTCGCCATGTGTTGATAGCTCACCCACGATGGTGCTGGTAGGAAGACAGGACCCTCTAGTGCTGCCAAGGCCGCAAACATCAAGGACTTGCTTCCAGGACCGATGACTATCTGGTCCGAGTCATAGTGCAGTCCGAGCATTGTCTGATAGAAGATTGACACCTGCTCCCGAAGTGGGAGAATGCCCTGTGTCGGAAGATAGCTTCTGCGCCATGCGTTATCGATTAGGGCTCTCTGAATACGTGGATGTGCAGGAAAAGGCGACTCTCCAAAGCCCATGTGAAGAATCTCTTCTCCCCGTTCTCGCATCCTTGCGATGCGTTCATTCATCGCAAGTGTGGGTGATTTCGGTAGCTGCCATGCGGCTGACGAGAGATCCAAGATCCGTCACCCTCCTGCTGTTCAGTTCAGGTGGTAACTTGTAACACACGAAGGTAAGTGCCCCCATCACCAGCATCAAATGCTAATATGCCTTCTTA
>JAEORS010000282.1:0-2860 GCA_016840795.1 Candidatus Thorarchaeota archaeon
TGGGTTGTTCTTGCCGTCAGTTTGATTCGTACATAAGCCGCAATCCCGCCCAAGAAATAGTTGACTTCGAAGTACAGAATCATGGCGACAATGAGTCTTGACAAGGGGAGTAGAAGAACATTCACAGTGGCAACGAGCGGGAATACTGCGAGGACTCCTGCAAAGGCAAAGACGATTTTTCGGACGACTCGTCTAGTGTATCTCCCGATGAAGAGCTGATAAGGCCGGATTGGCCCGGTCATCAACAATACCTCATCAGTTTCTGTGATTACGGCCGCTGGTCCGAGGCCAAAGTAGCCTCCCACTACCGAAGATGCAGTTAACAATCCAAAGGCTGCAAATACCATCCCCCTATCTACGGCTTCTTCCAGCGTTGCACTGAGGGCTACAAGCACTGAACCAAGACTAAACATCGCCGATAGTACGACACTGACAAAGTAGATGCCAACGATTGTGATCAAGTAGAACATCAGCAAGGAGGGCGTGGTGATGGTTCGCTCGAACTGGTTCCACATCATTCTGATCTCGTTCCGAACGAGTGTCAGCGTTGTAATGACCAATTATTGCCACCGACCTATTCTTCAGGAATTCCTCCAGTCAGCTCTAGGAAAATCTCCTCAAGATTTGATGCCCGGTCGCTCTCCGAAAGAAGCTGCTCCAGAGTACCCCGACCCACAACAACCGCCTCGTTCATGATTACGAATCTGTCGCAGAGATTCTGGGCCACTTCCAAGATATGAGTCGAGATGAGTATCGCAGAACCCTCTTCCTTTAGCTGACGCAAGTGGGTCTTTAGGCTCCATGCTCCCCTCGGGTCAAGACCGTAGATGGGTTCGTCAAAGGCTAAGACAAAAGGGGGCTCCCTCACAAAGATGCCGGCCAACAAGGTTCTTTGAAGGTTCCCCTTTGAAAGAGTCCCAATGTACTTGTCCATGTATTCATCTAACTGGAAGAGTTCCCGAAACTGACTCATCCTGAGAAGTGCATCAGTTGTGGGTACATCGTAGATGCGTGCCATGAACCTCAGATACTCCCTGACTGTGAGGCTCGGATAACAAGTGGGCTTCTCAGGAATGTAGCCAATCAGACGCTTCGCAGGTATGGGAGAACTCACAACATCATGACCTCCTACCCAGACTCTGCCCGATGTCGGCTTGATAATCCCTGTAAGGACTCTGAGTGTTGTCGTCTTTCCGGCGCCGTTGGGGCCAACGAGGCCAACAATCTCGCCCGGCGACACTTCCATTGAGAGCTTATCCACTGCAACTGTACTGCCGAATTTCTTCGTTAGTCCTTGTATCTCTATTGCAGGGTCGCTCAGCGGTCTTGGAGCTCTTGGTCCTTCTTTTGCTCTGGGTGCAAGAGCCTCTAGAATCTCACTGACAAGCCATTCTCGCCTGACTGTGCGGTCCGTGATGGGCAGTTTTAGCGCACGAGCCAATCTGACTAGCTCCTCGTTCTTCATTCTTTCCACTATCTGAAGGTCAAGGCTCAGTGCAAGCACCTCCTACTCATTTGTCTGAAAGTATGCTATCAACATGTGGTTCATGACCATCCATAAGAAGTCAATGGTTCAAGTACAAACGTACCATGACGGAATCAGGAGCGAAACAGACTGTATCACAGCTTGAACGGAATCACACCGATAAGGCTTGGAAACCAGTTTCTGATCTCAGTGGAGAGGGGTATAATCTCCACCCCCTGACTGTATGCATACCTCAGAGCATCACCAAAGCCGGGGTCTGTTTTGTCGTTCGGCGAGAACACCTTGGCATCAGGTCTCTGGATAACGAAGACAACTGCCGCCCTGGAAGCAACACCTGATTGTAGTGACGCAGCAAGATGCCGCATATGTCTTGCTCCCCTCACCGTTGGAGCGTCGGGAAAACGTGCATTGCCGTCCAATACAAGTGTGCAGGACTTGACCTCAATTAAGGTCACTCCATTTCGACCTGTTAGCTTGAAATCGAATCTTCCATCGAACATGCGAGGTTCAGGTTTAACTGTATCATAACCAGAAAACATGTCCAGCCGTCGACTCTCTAGAAGCCCTCGGATGAAACGGTTTGGCAGGTTAGAATCAATGGATATGAGAACCCCTTGATGTTTGACTGCAATCATGTCAAGTCTGGTCTTCCTATGTTTCCCTAGCTTGTGGCGAACGAAGACCGTCTTTCCTGGAATCATCAACTCGTACATTCTGCCGGGATTAGGAATGAATGCCTCTTCCACCTTGCCGTCTAGCTCTACGCGCCCCAGGAATCGGTTTGGCCTGTCTACCAGCTTGGCCTTCATTACTTCCCCGGGCTTCCACATATCGGAGTTCCTCTGAGTGGAGAACATGCACCATCCCCGATGGTTCTTCCGGTGTGTACAATCACATGAACTCAGTAAGCGTGCACTGAGCTCTGTGTTCGCTTAGACTCGACACCTTCACACCAATCAGCCTAACATACCTATCAGGGTCTCTCTTACGATTGAAGAGTTCAATGGCGAGCTGGCTGAGCTTCTCTGCATCGTCTGTTTCTACTGGAATTGACTTGCTACGTTGGATTGTGGTATAATCAGCATAACGAAGCTTCACCGTGACAGTTCTGAATCTGAGAGATTTCTGCTGCATCCTTACAGCAATCCTCTTGCACATCCTTGAGATTGAGCTATGAAGGAAATCGATGGCATCAGGCTCTACATCTTCCATGAATGTGTAGTCCTTACTGATTGACTTTCGGACCCTTGGGCCGTTGTCCATGAGGGGTCTCTCATCGATTCCTCTGGCCCGGTCATGAAGCCACTTGGCCCCCCTACCCATAGCTGGCATGAGGTCCGTTACTGACATTGTCTGAATCTGGCCAAGGGTCTC
>JAEORS010000049.1:0-10854 GCA_016840795.1 Candidatus Thorarchaeota archaeon
CTTCTGAGTGAGCACAAAACGTCTTCCGTGTTCATCCGCAATCAATCGGTCACTAGCATAAGCCGCAGAAACTGTGAATATGAATGGATTCCGACCACCTCTTCTCGAGGCTGGTATGATTCCAAGAATCTCAAGCATCTTGTCTCTTAGTGCGTTTTCATAGGTTCTCAAGTCCCAACCTCGTGCCCGTATCTTTCTTACGACCTTGTCGCTATTCATCAACATCGAGAGAACTCTTGGCACATAATCCTCCGGACGACGAATCTGAGGAGCAATGCCTGTCAGCGATTTGAGTTTCAATGCCTCTCTGACTATAGCTCTCACATTCACTCGATGGCCACATTTTTCGAACGTGCTAGCTATCTCATCCAACGTTATCGGTGCGCCATCCTTATACTCACGAACAGCCATAAGCAGACATACTGCGATGAGTAGAATGTTGTTCGTAATCTTAGTGGACGCCTCCGTAACTATCTTCTTGTAGAGGTATGCAGTACGATCACGCACTTGTTCACTCAGCATCAACAACTTCGAAACATGATTGAGGGTTCGGAGAGCCCTGTATTTCGCCTCGTTCCTACCTATCCTTACTCGTGTGCTGTAGACTGCCTTTAGACGCTTGAATCTCTTTTGTGATCTCGCTGATAGAGCCTGACCCTGTGCATCTTGGAAGTACTTCTCTTTGTGAAAACCAATGTAGCTCCCAAGCCCGTCCACAATGTGCATCCGATTACCCAAGGAAACATAGACAGTTGCATCAGGCTTGTCATTGTGACGTTCCGCACCCATTTGATAAGTGGGCAGGACATACTCTCTGGAAATGACCAGACCGCACTCCGCACAGACTATGTAACCTCGGTTCACCACTAGCAGTCCTGAACAGTCAGGACAAGACCACGATGAGCTCTGAATAGCCTCGAATGTTTCATCAATCAAAGACCACACCCAAAGAGAACAGGCACATCATCGCTAACTAGATTTCAGGCAGATACCAGTACGTTCCCTAGGAAACAATGTTCGCTGAAATGGACTCCTGATATCTCCCAGTCGATGATTCTGGCCTCGACTGACAGAAAGAGAGGTCACCGTAACTATTCAGTGATTGACTGGAGATGACCGATCCTGCTTTCTAAGGCTATGAATTTAAGGATGAGATAAAGGAAAAAGACTGATACACCCATGAACAAAAACGCGATTGTTCTAGTTGTCCTTGCTTGTGTGACTTCCATGGTAAGGTTCGGTCATGTCTATCCTGATAGCTATGCCTATCTCAGCTATATCGACTATTTCGATGGCATTGGAAGTCTCGAAGACGTTTCTACTCCCATCGCATTGAGACCTGTAATGCCTCTGGCAGTGTCGCTTCTAAATGGACTACTGGATTCTTTCCTAATACTCTCTATTCTGAACCTGGGTTTCGTGTGCCTAATCAGTCTTGGAATGTTCAGGTATGTAAAGAACTACGACCTAGATGAGAGATCGGCCTTTCTTGCAGCAGCCATATGCACCGTGTCATTCCCAGTTGCCTTCTATGGTGCTGTGCCTCTGGTAGACGCACTCGCGGTTCTCGTAATGCTGCTCGTTGTCATAGGACAGATTGAAGGGAAGGGTGATCTGTTTGCGATGACTTTGCTTCTTTTTGGAGTTATTGTGAAGGAAGTGGTTCTGTTCATAGGGCTTTACTATGTGCTGCGGGAGATTGACGAGTCAAGATCAGAATCTGGTCCAAAGACGGCTTTCTTCGTGGGAATCAAGAAGCTCTGGATACTAATACCAGCCTCGATACTTCACCTGGCCCTCAGATCTCTGATATTTGGTGAGCTGGCAAATTCGCTTGGTTTCCATCTAAGAATCTTTGAATCACCGTTGAGAATGATTCAGGTTGTAGGAGGAATCGGAATTACTTTTGTTGTGGCGACGATAATTCTCCTGATTACATTCAGAAGAGAGAAATGTGAATCTTGGGGACTTGCAAAGAGGGACGCTCTGCTAGGAATCGTATCACTTCTACCCTTGGCCTTTCTCGGCCTGTTCTTCGCCTATTTCGATGCACGATTCATATGGCCTCTGTATCTTCCACTTGTACCACTTGTCGGCTGTTCAATCAGAATCTTGGTTGTTCAAGCCAGTCAGGATGAACCAATCATATAATCGCAAGGAGAAATCTGTCAGAATCGAATGTCTTTCTCTGAGATGCGGCTGGCTTGCTGATTGTGAGAACCAGTCTTAGGCCTCCAATTGTACCAACAACCTCCAGACCCGCATCCTCCTTGATGTGGAATACCTTTCCTTCCGCGTACAGCTTCGCATTTGGACCCCTTGCAATTGGCTTAGAATCTATCACTACGGTTACTTCATCCTTGGGATTCATTGTGTCACAAAGAACTTCTGGAAGCTCCAAGACCACTCTGGCCCCCTCGTCCTTGCTGACCATGTTCAAGACCTTCAGTTTCCTTGTTTCAGTTTCCTCAATAGACTCGATTATGGTACTCTTCAGTCTGACCACCATAGTATTCAGACGCTCCAATTCCTCAAAACCAGAGGGCAGTCAGTCTTGAATTAAAGTTGTCGCTGTAATCATGTGGCGTTTTTTAGGGAACGCAAGCACCAAGTTGCGGTGGGCCACTTGGAAAAAAGACCGCTGATTGCCTTCATAGCCTCGTTTTCTGTCATACTATGCCTAACCACACAAGTATGCGCCTACTACTTCGAGTTTGACTACTTCGAAACGGACAAGCTAGTATATGAGGTTGGAGAAACAATCAATATGATCGCAAGACTGACAGCAGATTTCAGCCCTCAAGGATGGTGCTACGTTTCATTTGGTGTTACAACCGACCAAGGTCCGGTGTTTGGCAATAGCCATTTCATTCCTTCATCAACCGAAGCGCAATTCTTCAACTCATCTTACACAATAATGCCTGAAGCCACCTCTCCTGGTTTTGGAGGTACAGAGGCACACGTCATATTCACTGTGGAAATCTACGACTCATACTCCCAGGGCGACGGTGATACGGTTCAAATAAACATCACAAAAGGATCTCTCCAAGTGAGTCCACTCTCACCGTTAAGCTTGGAATCTGACAATAATGCGACCTTAATCTTCAAAGTCGCTTCCGTACACAATGACACCATTGCCTATGCAAATTCCCCCATAACAGTCACACTACTCGATTCCTTCATGCTTGTACTGTTCCAAGAACACACCACAACCTCTTCAGACGGAATGATTGAGTTTAATTGGAGTTCTTCGATGGCACTTCCAGGGCATTACACCCTAACGCTATCGAGCAATGGAACTGAGGATTTCCTTCCGTTCTCACAGTCGTTTCCAGTTGCAGTGACACAACCTTCTTCCAACCTGACGGTAATTACCGCTCCAGTGTCAGTATACTGTCAGACTCCTGATGGGGCTCAAGTGGAATCCGTTGACATTTCTGCAGAGCAGCGAAACAAGGAAGGAGATCCCATAACTGATAGCACGATCCTTTGGGAAACTGCCTTCTCCGCAAGTACCATGACTCACATCGGTGGCGGGGTCTATTATACATCCATCCCATTTGAAACAGAACCCGGGCTCTGTCAGGTCAACCTTACTGCACAAAACTCTCTCTATATGACCGAGTATGAAAGCATTACAATCCAAGTCTTACCTCGGCCTCTGCAGATTACCTCGTCAGAGTTGGGTTGGGATGCACAACGAGGGAATAATGTATCCATTGCTTTCGATACGCATTCCATGTGGTTACTCAACCAGTCTATTCCGATATTGCTCACGGATTCAGAAGGACAGCTCGAAACATACTCTTCAGTCAATGCTAACACACATTTCGAGATTCTCCTCAGCATCGACCAAGATGTTTCTCTAGGTCCCCATACAGTTACAATTGAGATCGAAGACACGTCATTTCAGCTTACAGAGTCCTCCAGTTTCGAGTTGTATGTATACGGCAAAATCAATACTCAAGTCGAAATGGCTGTAGCGTATTATGCAGAAGAAATCAGCATGGCTCTCAATATCACAGATGACAACAGTCAACCTGTATCTATGACCAACCTCAGTCTGTGGGTTGATAATCTGACGGCTCCCGCAGTCTATGTCGAGAATGTAGACACCCTATCTCCCGTTAATTTCCTTCTACCAAGTTGGATTTCTCCTGGCCCACATGAAATGGTAGTTGATGTAGAGAGTCTTTGGTGTGGAAGGGCCAACGTATCAATGTCAGTGGTCGTCTGGATGCGCACCAGCATTCTCGTCGTTGTAGTAGATGACTATGAACTACCAGAGATGTTAGGAGTCAACCAACTTCCGTCAAGTCTTCAGACAGAACCAGCGGTTCTTTCAATGATTTCCGCTGGTTCAATCATTCGACCCCCTCCAATCTTGGTCAACGATACAACATCCACTGAACTACCTACAGCCCGCGAAACCTCCCGAAACAGCTGGCCCAGACTTAGTTCAGGTACCAACAAAGATTCGACTGACCGCGCGAACTCTGCTAGTTCGGCATCAGGGAAGGGCCAGAGCGTTCTCAACCTGAGGGACCTGACACTCACTGAACTGTTTGTCATAACTTCCTCAACAGACCTGGACGTACATCCATACGAAACAATTCCCCATTCTGCGGAATTCGGCCCAGACAACACCACATCAGTAAGCAGTTCTCGTTCATTCTGAACCTTCCCAGTGATCCTGCGAATCAAATTATTATGAGTTTCAGAATCAGCAGTCCTTCTGAAACCCAGTTCGTCATGAGTGGACCCAGTGACTAGCAAGTCATGTCCATCACCGAACCGGGGCATTATTGACATTCCGTTGTCGGTTCCACCATAAGGTGGCTCCCCGCTTCTAGCGAAGCGACGTTTCAGTCTGGCATCGCGGTCAAAGTCTATCATAACCCTTTCACGGGAGTGTGCCACGATTTCATCTGACAACAATATCACTGGATGTCTGAGCTTCTCTGAAAGAAAGAATGCACGCAATGTTAGTTCATAGGTTTCTTGTGCAGAGTAAGGTGCCAGCACTATGCTCTCGTGATCTCCATGAGTCCCCCATCCCGCCTGCATGAAATCCCCCTGAGCTGCTTTCGTGGCCTGCCCAGTGCTAGGACCCGCCCTTTGTACATTAACAACTACACAGGGGGTTTCAGTCATTATTGCATACCCGATGTTCTCCTGCATTAGACTGAAGCCTGGCCCCGACGTAGCAGTCATTGAGAGCGCTCCTCCCCAAGAAGCACCGATGACCGCAGAGATGGCTCCTATCTCATCTTCCATCTGTAGATAGGTTCCTCCAACCTGCGGAAGTCGAGAAGCCATAATCTCTGCAATCTCTGAGGCTGGTGTTATTGGATAACCAGCGAAAAATGTGCAACCTGCCGCAATTGCAGCTTCTGCACACGCCTGATTTCCCTGCCAGAAGTCTACTCTTGTGTCTTCAGGGGACATCTCTAAGCATCTCTCTAGGGAATGCGCGGTGTCCCAAGTTCAAGATAAGCATTGACATTAGACACCACCCAACTGCCATTTTGCATAGGAGAGTAACGATACTCTTTTATCAAGACATCTGAGTGAGGTGTCCGGCGACTGTAGTCTAGCTTGGTTAGGACGGAAGCCTCCCAAGCTTCCAACCCGGGTTCAAATCCCGGCAGTCGCACCACGTTCTCAGTGAAACTTAAGGCTGAAGCCACGCTATAATTCACTGGCGAGTGATGACTAACATGACCCCAATGAGTCCAATAGGACGATGATATGGATCTTGAGTTAAGAACTCGCCACAATTACTTTCGGCAACCTCCCCTGTCATTGTACTTTTAATCGAACACTCCACACAACTCTTTTAAGGCTTGTAGACCCAGCTACCCTCGGGCTGTGATGACTCGTGACTCATGACTACATTGAAGATGAACTGAGTCGGCAAAGTGTATTCAAGTCTGAACAGCTACTGTCCATAGACTATGTACCGAAGAGGCTACCACACCGGGAATCTGAGCTGAAGGTCCTCGCACAGAGCTTCAAGACACTCATCACGTCTCCTGGTCGTACGAGTCAGAAGTTCATAATCGAGGGCCCTGTTGGGACTGGTAAGACAGCTGTCACTAAGCGCTTTGCGGAGCAGATGATTCAAGCTGCTGAGCGGCGTGGCATAAGACTACATAAGCTCCACATTAATTGCCGTGTAAGTAAGAGCGCATATCTAGTCTACCTTAGGATACTCAGGGAGTTCAAGCCAAGGTTTCCTCGTAGAGGGCACTCACCAGAAGAACTTCTTCAGATGATCGTTGAAGTCCTAGACGAAGAAGATCGCTATCTCTTGCTGATGCTTGATGAGCTTGACTACTTTATCCGCCAACGGGGCGCCGACATACTGTATGATCTCACTAGACTCATGGATGACAGACTGAACGTCCCACAACGTCTCTCAATGATTGGCATTGGACGAAAGGTCCCCTTGAGCGAAGACATACTGGACTCGAGTACGCTTAGCACACTTCAGCGCAACATACTTCGTTTCGAGCAATACAGCTCCGAGGCGCTCTACGACATTCTAAAAGAAAGGTCAGATGTGGCATTCAGAGAGAACACAGTTATGGATGAAACACTTCAGCTGATTTGCGATATCGCTTCAGACCGGGGGGACGCTCGTTACGCAATTGAGCTTCTTTGGAGGGCAGGAAAACAAGCTGACAGTACAGATTCCGGAAAGGTGATTCCAGATTACGCAAGGAAGGCCAAGGCCGACACTCATCCAGAGTTGAGAAAGGAGATATTCACCACTCTGCCGAAGCAGAACAGCCTTCTTCTTCTTGCGGCCGCGCGTCAACTGAAGGAGAATCGAGGCGCCTACATCACCATGGGTGAACTGGAGGAGATGTACCAATCCGTATGCGAGGAGTACAATGAGGAACCGAGAGCTCACACCCAAGTCTGGGAATGGGTTCAGGACTTGAATTCTCATGGATTGATCGACACAAAACGGTCAGGGGTCGGGCAGAGAGGCCAAACGACACTCATAGGCCTGTCAGATGTGCCTGCGGAACTGCTGGAGCACTACTTATTGGAGCTACTTGGAAAATAGGGGGTTTCTGACAATTACCGGCGACTCTGCTAACGCGTCGCGTGTATCCATTGAGGAGATATTCTCGTCAAGAGGCAGAATCAAGATTCTGAAAGAGCTAGCCACCTCCAGCGAGCTAAACATATCAGAACTCTGTAGGAGAGTTTCCTTGAACCACAGCTCAACCAAATCGCATCTCGAGGTACTGATTGAAGCAGGTCTCGTTGAAGAGAAGATGTTTGGAAGAATCAAAATCTATCGGTATCGTATTGAAGACCATCGGGCACGGGCACTTAGAAACCTGTTCGGCCTATGGCAGTCATAATGGAGAGACCGGTCCTTTGACTTCCTATGTTGCCCGCGTGTGCTATCTCGGAGGGCGATACCATGGATCACAATATCAGCCAGGACTTGACACCATACAGAGTGAACTGATTGAGGCCGTGAGCAAATGGAGCGGGGATTCCCATTCAACTCAGACAGTTCAACTCGCGGGAAGGACAGATAGGGGCGTCCATAGCATAGGTCAGATTGTCCAGATTGTAACTGAGAGGCCTCTGGACATAGACCGAATCAACAGGCACCTCCCATGGGATATCACACTCTGGGCATACGCGCCAGCCCCAAGAAACTTTCGACCACGATTCGACGCTCTTATGCGTCATTACAGATACTACTTCGACGTTCCCTCCTCTAGCTTCAATCTATCACCCATGCGCTACTCATTGCAGCTCATGGAAGGATCTCACAACTTTCACCAACTTGCGAAACCAGATGGAAACCGACCAACTACCTCAACAATCCTCAACGCATGCCTGATTGAACACAATGGAGCACTCGTGTTGGATCTATTCGGAACCAATTTCCTGTGGAAGTTTGTGCGAAAGACAGTGTCCTTGCTACAGGAGATTGGAGAAGGGAAATCGAGCCCTTCTCTCATAACTGACATACTTTCGGGACAGAGTGTGATTCCTAGTGGGATTAGACCAGCGCCGTCTGAGAACCTCGTCCTTGTGGAAACAGTCGTTTCCCTTCGAATGAAACCCAGCAGATTCGCCATAAAGAGAATCCACAAGCATATTGGTGATCATCTGAAATTCCTCGATAGATTCAAGCTGACGCTTACGGCCGTCGCCAACGACTACCTCTCTAATCTAAGAGACTTCCCTTGACACCGAGCCAACTGGAGAAGGTCTTTCTGAATCTCGGACTGCGCTTGACAATCTCGGTCATAGCGTTCCCATAGGTTTGAATCGCCCTATCCCTTGAAACCCCTGCAACTGCTGATAGGGCCGCGAGAAGGTCCTTCTTCTTATCGCGTTTCCTCTTACCCTGCCACAACAACAGCGGCCAAGTTGGTCGAGAGTACTGAACATTTCGGAAGGGCGTATCTGTTCGGCTTGTGGCAATCCCAGCAGACAAGAAGTCATAGACATATGCAAGGAGCTTCCAGTTCTGCCCTCTCATGATTCTTCCCAACGATAAGTCTGCCAAGGATAGGAACTCAAATCCAAGATCCAACTCCTTTGGGGTCAATAAATGGAGTTGAACGTTTTCTTCAAGCCACAACAACAGTTCTCTGTGATCAACATCCAGTTCAGAAATAACTTGTCTGGCTGCACCAGAGTCTGTTGTCATGAAAAGGCGACGAAAGACCTCTTCCACATCGCGTCGAATGTCTCTAGATGCCAGTATCTCTTCAGGTAGATGTTCTCCTACCAAGACAGTTTCGAGGTCTGAGATTGCTGCACGAAGATCACCACCAGACTGTTCCACAATCTCCTCCATTTTATCTTCAGATAACTCAGCTCCCTGAATGGCTACGATCTTTCTTAACACATCCATCATATGCTTGGGCTCAATGGAAGAAAAAGTGAATATCTTACACTTCTTGATCAAGCTGCCTAGACGCGGACTATGAGGGTCGTTTGCGGTCATCACAATTGGATGACCTGTTTCATCTATAATCTTCAGAATCGCATTGACTCCCCCTCGGTCACTCGTCCCCGACAGACCATCGACCTCATCCAAGAGGATAATTCGTAGGCGCCCATCTAATGTCTGTTGAGTTGCCGCTTTCCATACATGATCCTCTATGGCGCCCTTGTTTCGTTTGTCACTGGAGTTGAATTCCACGAGCTCGAGATTGTAGTCCCGAGAGAGAGCACCGATGGACGCGGTCTTTCCAACACCGGGCGGACCTATCAACAATACTGCCTTGACACTAGGTGTTCCTGTAATCCAAGACTCTATCCAATCTTTGAGCCCCTTGACTGATGCGGTGTTCCCGACTATATCCTTGATAGATTCGGGCCTATACCTCTCAGGCCAAGGAAGCTTCTCATTTCTCATGGCTGATCTTGCTCCAGTCCGATATGGGCCAGAAGTGCGGATATCTGAATCTCACCACTAGCTCCTTCTCCTATTCGGAATTCAGCCTCAGCAGTCTTCTCCAGAATCGCCATCTTTTGTGACTCTGGAATCTCCATTCGCAGCACCTCTCTGTGCATCTGTCTAGCCAAGTCTACCGGAGAAACTCCTTGCTGATAGACCAAGCTCCTGAGGTTCTCAAGTGACGCTTCATAATCTCCCTCGCTAGCAAGGTCCAACATGTTTCTGATAGCCTTTGGATTGGCTTTCCCTGCTATGGCGTAAACGACTGTTTCGGTGACTTTCTCTCCCGCCGAAGAAGCCGCTTGAAGGAGATTGATTGCAGACCTCATATCGCCCTCTGCAAGATACAAGATAGCATCCTTTCCGGTTGCATCAAGAGCCACCTTCTCTTTCTCAGCAATGAACCCGACCCTTTCCCCAACTGCATCGTTGCTCAGACGGGGAAACCTGAATATTGCACACCTTGATTGGATTGGAGGAATGATTCTACTGGAATAGTTGCAGATCAGAATCATTCTACAGGACGCTGCATATGACTCCATTGTACGCCTGAGGGCGTGCTGCGCATCGGATGTGAGATGATCCGCCTCGTCCAGTACCAGAATCTTGAATGGGGCATCCCCGGCTGGCACAGTTCTAGCAAAGGTCTTGATTTGATTTCTAACTACGTCAATACCTCTCTCATCACTTGCATTCAGTTCCATGAAGTTTCGGCCGAATGTATCTCCAAATAGATCTCTTGCCAACGCCATCGCGGCAGTGGTCTTGCTCGTGCCTGGCGGTCCTGCAAAGAGGCAATGAGGGACATTGTTAGTTTCCACAAACTTTGTCAAGCTCTCAATGATAGACTCCTGTCCAACGATTCCGCTCAGGGTGGGAGGACGATACTTCTCGGTCCAGAGTTCCATGCTCATTCTAGTTTCCGTCCCTTCTCGTGTATCTTGAGTCTGCATTCTCAGTTGATGAATGCCACGTTTCTTGTAACCCTAATAGATTCTCCGGAGCATTCGCATATGAAATAACTCAGAAATGAGCGCCTATTCCTGTATTCAAAGAACCCTCGTCAAGGAGTCCTTGGATCTAAACGGTAACAACTCTCGGACAAAGAACAAGGCCTTTATGGTTTCCTGCCCGTCCGAAAGAAGACTGTGGGAACTATGATAGCTCGAGAGAGTTCTGAAGAAGTAAGAGCCCGATTTAGGATGCTTTTCCTGAACGAGATTCGACCATGTGTCTTCCGAGAGGATGTTCCGGAAGTCAATGTTGGTGACAAGAGGATAGGTCCCTTCAAGGCCGGAACAACCGAGAATCTACCAAACTGGGCAATAGAGATTCTAATGGCACACGCATTGGTGGATTTGGATCCGAAGAAAGCATACGATTCGCTCACAGAAATTCAGGAA
>JAEORS010000050.1:0-10810 GCA_016840795.1 Candidatus Thorarchaeota archaeon
GAAGCGTGGCGGACGGACACATGCATCCAGAACCACCTGTGTCAACAGTGCCCGCTACCAAGAGAGTTACATTATCTGGACCAGAGATAGCGAATTTCTGTGCAAGGTCGTCGACCTTCGGATTGAGCTTGAAGACCTCTTTATAGGAACCTGCACCCGAGATCTCCAGTCTCTCCTTTAGGAGACCCTCATTCTCTGTGAGAGGAACTATCTTCTCTGCCTCTTCGAAGGGAATTCCCAAGGCGGACCACAGTGTGTAACTTGGGTCTGCATCCACCGCTAGGATGCTCAAACCGTCTTGTCCCAGTAACCTGGCCAGAGTACCGGCCACAGTAGTCTTGCCCACGCCACCCTTTCCAGCAACCGCGATTTTCATAGTATCTATACTCCTTTTCTGTGATTAGTCCTTCTTCTGTCGAATTCTCTCGTGTAGCTTCATAAGTGCCTCATACTGGGACATGGCCCCCTTGGCCGTCTTGCTCAAAGACTTCATCCCGACCTCTACCCAGTCTACTCTGTGCATTCCTCCGGAGGCAGCGATCATCTCATCGTTGGTGAGGACTGAAACTGCTGCCCTCCTAGGTGTGAGTCCCCCTGGAGGACCTACATATATCAGAGAGATGCTGGCCAGTGCTCTCGCCGCAGGACCAGGAAGCTCTGCCAGAGAATCTGAGCCGACAACCAGTGCGACGTCAAACTCCCCAGCGACCAACCTCTGCAGAGAAGTCGAGTCTGGACTGTGGTTGGCGCTTCCAGATGCATAGTCAATTGCCGATGGTGAGTCTGCTGTATCAACCGTAGTTCCGATTGCACCCATTATGTTGGTTTCGTGACTCATGGGGAGAGCATATGCTTCCTTCCCAGTAGCCCTTATTGCATTCACAAGGGCGAGTAACCCGGCAAGATTCTCCCCAGGATTCTTTGAATTCTGGATCCCACTACCGTAAAAGAACACTGTGCAATCAGACTTCTGGAGGTTCCTCACAAGACCCAATAGCTCTGTAGGGGGAACTCCAGCCACCGGGCTTGTAATCGATGATTTCCCGGAGACTTCCCCGGTCAATGCTTCGAGCAGCTCAGCATCTGCTCCGGGAGGAATGATGATGCGATGGTTCGCCATCTTCATCGTCTCAGTTTCACGAACGTCAACAACACCGATAGTCCGGCTCTCAATTCCCTCGGGTATCTTTTCTCCACGCGGTAGCACTGCAAACCTGCT
The DNA here is from genome assembly GCA_016840795.1 of Candidatus Thorarchaeota archaeon. Taxonomy (GTDB): domain Archaea; phylum Asgardarchaeota; class Thorarchaeia; order Thorarchaeales; family Thorarchaeaceae; genus SMTZ1-83. Next base: position 1,220 of record JAEORS010000050.1, read on the forward strand.
GGGATGCCTGTGACTGCTCTCTGTGGGATCAGTTCCCCAGTATATGACAAACTCTCCGTTGTTGCGTACGTACTCGAGATTGATGTCAAGTTTCAATGAGTGAATCTTGTGTGATAATGCCTGAGCCAGACCGAAGATAGCATTCGTGTCGAAGAATGCCGCCAGTGTGGCAGCCAGACCAAGACCTTCCTTGACCGTTTCGTCTGTGGAGTGTGACCAGCCAAGGAGTAGACATCGTTCCCCAGATATCAGCACCTCAGCAGCCTTTTCTAGGGCCTCGTCCACAGAGACCTCTGTGTGTGTCTTACCATCGCTGATTGTTGCAAAGGCTTCAGAATGTTTGGCCGCCGACTCCAGATACGTGTGGCCTAGCCGACAGAGTCCAAGTGACTTGACCTCTCCCTTCTTCTCTTCTGCTAAAGCGTCATCGCACAGCAACGAACATCCAGTACAGACTATCTCATCCATGACCTCACCTACCAGATTTCGATTGCATCTGTGCAGCAGTACTGTTCACATACTCGACAATTGAGACGGTCTGGTGGGAATCGCCTACACTTCTCTAGATTGATTATCTTCGAGATGCCGTTCTCCACTCTGAAGACTGTATCTTCGCTCAATGCAGCCTTTCCTTCACTTGTTGGTGGTTCAGCTGCAACATCCACTGGACAGACAACGACACAGTTACCGCACCCCGTGCACTTGTCCTCGTCAAGCTTGATGCCGGTGGTTTCGGTCGACTGAAGGGGAGCAACAAGCTCCCGAATCTTCTCTAGGTTCTTCTCAAAGCCAGACTCCAGCAGAGGTGGACAGTCGTCAGGCAAGACATCACCCAGAGCGAGCTTTGTGGCGAAAGCCATGCATGTCTTGGGTTCGCATAGCCTACAGTTGGTCTTCGGAAGAAGGTTGTAGAGTTCCATAGGATTCAGTTTCACTTGGCGATTCTCCCTCGCGCACTTATGCGTAGCTCACTGGTCTTCTGAGCAGGATTTCTTTCTTCGCACATGAATCATCCGGTGGGTGCACTCGAACATATTCTGGGTTTCATTCATATGCAGCCGCCATCCCCAATGCTCACACTTATACTCGATTTTGCAAACCGGGACGGGTTGACCAACAGAAGTAACACAAACAATCAGATAACATCGGCATCAGTAGCTGCCTATTAGCATCTAGGTGGAAACAGTGAGTCGCAAGAAGAAAGGCAAAGGCAACAAGAAGAAGGTCGATGGGACGGCCGTCTTTCTCTGCCGGTGCGGCTCCAACATTGCAGATACTATTGATGTCGAGTCACTGAGAAAGAGGTATGAGTCTACGGGAGTCCCGTTGGTTCAGGTGGATGACCATCTCTGCTCAGAGCAGGGGGTCTACGATCTTATTGGAGCTATCAAGAAGAGTGGCGTTGACAGAGTCGTCATTGCTGGTTGTTCCCCACACCTTCACAAGGAACTGTTCAATGATGCTGTCAAGGAGGCGGGCATTGATCCTGGCCATCTCCACATGGCTAACATCAGAGAGCAGTGTAGCTGGGTCCATTATGATGACCCTGATACAGCAACGGCAAAGGCTGCAGCCATAATCGACACAGGACTGGCCAATGTAGGTGCATCCGAGGCCATTCCGACCCATAGTATCCCTGTTGTGGAGAGGGCACTTGTGGTAGGAGGAGGAGTAGCTGGAATGACAGCAGCCCTTGAGATAGCGGACTCAGGAATAGAAACTGTCATCGTGGAAAGAGAGGGGTTCTTGGGAGGCCACATGGCGAAGTGGGACAAACTGTTCCCAACCTTTGACTGCAGCATCTGCATCCTTGGTCCGATGATGACCAGAATAGCAAGACATCCAAGAATTCAGACGAGAACTCTCACGGACATTCTTGATGTGAGAGGATCTGTTGGCAACTATAGGGTAACGCTCAAACAGAGGGCAAGATTTGTTGACATTGACACCTGCACCGGCTGTAACAGATGCATCGAAGTCTGTCCGGTGGAAGTAACGGACGACTACAATTATGGTCTTGGACAGAGAAAGGCAATGGTGAGACCATCTGTGGATGCGGTACCTCTTGCACCCTACATTGATTCCGACCATTGTGTTGGCTGCCAGTCCTGTGCGGGAGTCTGTGAGCCAAAGTCACTAAGATATGATGACGTTGACGTCACAGAAACCGTGGAGTTCGGTGCAATCATACTTGCCACAGGATTCAAGCCCTTCGATGCGAAAATTGTCGAGGAATTCGGCTATGGAGAGAATCCTGACGTAATAACATCACTTGAACTTGAGAGGTTGCTCAACCCAGGTGGCCCAAGTGGTGGCAAGCTCGTGCGTCCTTCAACTGGGAAGAGGCCTAAGCGTGTTGTGTTCGTACCATGTGTCGGAAGTCGGTCTGAACGTCTTGGCAGACCATATTGCAGCAGAGTCTGTTGCACCGCAGCTGTCAAAGAGGTAGTGCAGATCAAACGACAGATACCTCGATGTGAGGCTTATGTCTTCTATACAGACATGAGGACATTTGGGAAGGGGCAGGAAGAGCTATATGAGCGCTCGGCAAAAGATCATAATGTCAACTTCATCCGAGGAAACGTGGGGGAAGTGGTTCTCGACCCGACCACGGGCAAGACCACTGTCCGTGCAGAGGACACCTTGCTAAGAAGACACCTCGAGTTGGATGTGGACCTTGTTGTACTAATGGTAGGTATGGATGCAGAGCCAAGCAACCGTGAACTCTCGAATCTGTTCAGAGCACCCCTTGATGAGAACGGATTCTTCTTGGAACAGCACCCGAAGCTAAGTCCCAGTAGCACTGTCACTAGAGGAGTCTTCCTTGCCGGAGTAGCTCAAGGTCCAAAGGACATAGCCGACAGCGTAGCTCATGCAGGACTTGCGGCTTCGAAGGTGAAGACCCTGCTCGCGAGCGGCAGCGTGATTACGGAAGCATGCGTGCCGTCTTTTGATGAGAATGTATGTATCAGTTGTCGTCTCTGCGAGGTCATCTGCACACCCAATGCAATCAAGTTCGATGACGAGAAGTATCCCCAGATCAACTTGGCTGCCTGCAGAGGTTGCGGCGCGTGCGCTGCCGCGTGCCCGTCGGGAGCATTGGATCTTCCATGTCTAACCACTGAGCAACTACTGGGGGCAACGAAAGCAGCTGTTGTAAGCAACCCAGTCAGACCTGCCATTGTAGGGTATCTTTGCAGATGGTGTGCCTACAGTGCTGCAGACAGAGCAGGCACCTCGAGAATCAAATATCCTCCCAACATAATCAACATCCAAGTACCATGCACAGGACGACTCAACACGGAAACCGTATTGACTGCCTTTGCAGAAGGGGCAGATGGAGTGGCTGTGATGGGCTGTCATGTTCAAGACTGCCACTATCGGTCAGGCGCTCGATACGCGATGAGCAGAACTGACACTATCCGGGAGGCTCTCGAGGGAGCTGGGATTGACGGTCGTCGCCTGTTCTTCGGGAGCGTTTCTGCATCTGAGGCAGACCAATTCGTCGAACAGGTAAACGACTTCTTCAATGTAATAAAGAGACTGGGCCCGCTCGGGAGGGAGATGGTGGGCAAGGTCGCCAGAACTCAATCGCCTGACGTCGAAGAGATGACGGGAGGTTGAGAACATGGAGCGACAAGATGTCACCAGTGGTGAACGCCCCGTCGTATCCATGGATTTGATAGACGGCAAAATTAGACTCGAATGGAAGACATCACTCCTGAAGAGGACCCTTGACTATGAGATTGAGAAGTGTGTAGGATGTAGCCTGTGCCTTCCGTGTCCTTGGGAGGCAATAACGCTTGGACCAGTCGCCGAAGCAGCTGCGGGGCGCATAGAAGGGGCTCCTTTGGTGAATGTGGACCCGGAACTGTGCACGTTTTGTGGCCTTTGCGACTCAGCATGCGTTTTCAGGGCTTTTGACGCATCATATGAGGGCGAAGATGCAGTCAATGAGTTCAATCGAATTGATGGAAGTCACAGAATAGACGAGGAGAAGTGCGCACCTTGTCTGTTGTGCGCCAAGGTGTGTCCGACCGAATCACTAAGCGTGGATATCAATGTCAGCAAGAAGAAAGACCTAGTCATCTATGAGGATGAAGAATCGGCCGAGGGGAAAATCCGAGTCGATGAGGAGAAATGCTCGTATTGCGGACTGTGTGAGCTCCTTTGCCCAGAAGCAATCACAATCTACTGGTCTGAAACTGCAGAGCCGCCAGATTTCAGGCCAGCTGTGGCCATAAGAGTCAACGAGGATGAGTGCGACTACTGCGGTCTATGCGAGAAGATTTGTCCCGATGAGGCAATTGAGGTTGAATGCACCAAGTCAACCCCTCGAGAGATTGGTGAGATTGAGATAACCGGAAAGCTTCACCACGACAACGAAACTTGTGTGAAGTGTGGCCTTTGTGCCATGGTATGTCCATTTGAAGCGCTTGAAGTCATCAAACCATTCTCTGGAGAGGTCGTAATCAAGAAACTGGAGAAGTGCGATCCTACAGGATGTAACAATTGCTTCAACATATGTCCAGTAAAGGCAATCTATCCCACAGGCACTGCAGAGAAGATTGCAATTAACGATGACAACTGCCTCTACTGTGGAGCGTGCGAACACTCATGCCCCTACGATGTCCTTGAGGTGAGGCGAGAGGGCTATAGCGTTGAGCAGCTTGAATTTGCTCGGAAATGGGAAAAGGCGAGAGGTCTGTTCTTTGATGCAGTGATAGGAAAGGAACCTCCTCCTAGTGGTTTCTATGAGCGAGATATCGTTGTCAAGATTTCTGAGAAACGACAAGTTCAGATCAAAGAAGAACATGCGTGGGACTCAATATATGGCATGCGAGACAGGGCGATGAAGGCCGCTCAGAGATTGAAGGACATGCTCAAGGAGAATCCTAGGCTTCAGCTCCAGCTTGAGAAGGGTAGGGTCGAGAAAGTGGTAGAGCGATTCAAAGAGGCTCAAGAATAGAGTCAAGCGAAGTGACTTTTTCTTTGCTCTTCATTACAACAACGGAGATTCCGTGAAGTTGTACTGACTCTCCGCCTGGTGGAATAGAAACAAGCGATAGAGCCCATGGTGAGCGAGGCATGACCGCCAAGCCATCATCGAGCTTCTCATTGGGGAAAGCATTGACGATTACCTTTCCCGTTTTTGACTCAACACTCACTGCATCGCCCTCTTTTAGCCCGAGTCGTTTCACATTACCTGTACTCAACGAAATCCTTGCCGCAGACTGCAGATACTCTTTGGACATCTTGTCCCTAACTGCCTCTATGTCAGTCTCAAATGAGTGTGCGATGACTAGCTTGAGCTCTGCTTGTGGAAAGAGAAAATCACCCAACGACATATTATCTACACTCAGACGTGGGTCAGCTAAGTCCCCCGACCTCTAATATCTTGATTGCTAGCTCTAAGAATGAAGCCTCAACGTTTGTTCCTGTCTTTGCTGAGGTCTCGAGGAAGCTGGCGTGGGCTCCTCGGTCTTCGATTCTCTTGGCGAGTGCTTGACCTTCCTCTGTGGTCACCAGTGTCTGTTGCATTACTGGATTGTCTTTGAACTGATCACGTAGGTCAATCTTGTTCCCAATCAGGACGATTGGAATCTTCTTGCCTGAATTATTCCAGCACTCATCAAGCCAGTTGGGGATGTTGTCAAAAGAAGAACGCTCAACAGTCGAGTAGACTGCTAGGGCGCCCTGGGCACCTCTATAGAACGTAGAACGGACACTCTTGAAGTGCTCCTGCCCGGCCAGGTCCCAGATCTGAATGCTTACATCATGTCCGCCGGACAACTCCATCTTCTTCACTGCGAAGTCGGCGCCGATTGTTATCATGTAGTTGGCCTTGAAGCCTTCTCCCATGTAGGTGCGTCTGAGGCTAGTCTTACCGACCGAACCATCACCCATGAGAACGACTTTGAATAATGCAGTGACCATATCTAGCACACCTAGCCTATTGTAGGCGACTTGGGCCGTATTTGACGATTCACCTATTTAGGTATATGCTGAACATATTAGGATTGTATCGACCCTTGGTCTCTAAAAGATGAACTCTCCCTCTCTCACAATGGGCGCGCCGTCGATTGTCACCGTTGGGTTTTCAACCAGAAAGTCCCAGTGAAGTGAACACTCATTCTCACCACCGAGCCAAGTGTTCTGACCAATCGCGACATGGCATGTACCATAGGCCTTCTCGGTTGCCAACAACATGTCACCACAGGGATTTGTGCCGAACGCGAACTCTGCAATGCAATAGGGATTTCCTGTTGCCCTCTCAAGGCGTGGTTTTACGAACTCGAATCCCTCTTCAGCAGAGACCTTTGCTTTGCTGCCACCATCGAATTCCAGACGCAATCCTCGAACGGAATGACCTGGAAGGGACTTAGGGAAGACTACACCGTGAGCACTGTCTTCGATGGGAGCCACGAAGACCTCTCCAACGGGCAAGTTGTGGATGTACTGAGTAACTGGAGCGGACGGAGAATTTGGCTTTCCGTCATCGTTGACCCAGAAACGACCGTCAGCACGCAGTCTGAGATCGGAGCCTTTCGGGCATGTCATATGGATCTCACCTCCTTTCTCTGCAACACCGATGATCTTCTCTCCTAGGCTCGAGAGTGTATCATAGTTAATGTCAAGAGAGTCAAGGAACATCTCCCGTGCTTCAACATAGGACTTCGAGAGAGCTTGGGCCTGCTGTAGATTGGGATCCAGAAAGGCCACAAGGTGAGTGTCCGTGTCAAGACATGCCTGCAGTATGCTGTCAAACGACCACTTCGAACGCGTCTGCATCTCCAAGAGTCTTTCTCGAAGGTCGGCATCTTGAAACAGTGAAGAGTCGTGTCTACTTCCTGTCATCAGGACATACCAGTCAGCCGTACCAATCAAGTCCTTGGTGAACCTTGGAATCCGTTCAAATGACTCCAAGGGTGCTTCTCTCAGTCGAGTGATTCCCAGGTAGTCCCCTTCGCTCCGTACTAGGGTCTCTATGCCGCGGGCTTCAAGCTCTGCAGCAAACGCGTAGGCCAGATCCAGATTCTCGGCCCCTGCGGAGAATAGCACGACTTCATCTTGTTCGACTGGAAATGCATTGTCTACAACCTTCCGAGCCACGTTTCGCAGGTGCTTCGACACTTCGAACATCATTTCTCACAAGTCGGCGGATTGCAGCGCTCCTTTTGTGTTCTCCGACGGTTATGTCATATACGGACTATCACCTATGGAAAGAATGAAGTATACATTGAACGTAGCGGTTTTGAACTGAAATGGGAGATGACATTCTAGAATACTGGATGAGCCTCTCGCGCGAGCTGGCGGCCAGATTCGACCTAGAGGACTTTGACACGAGTTCTGCGTTCTGGAACTGGGAGAACTTCGGAGAGGATATCAAAACAATCAAAGGCAAGTTCGGAATCGACGACAAGTATCTGGATTGCCTCGGGACGAGAGTAGATCTAGAAACAGGCGAAGCCCTTGATACTCTCACAGGTGACAAGGTGAGTATCAACAGGCTTGTTCCACATCTCTACTATTACAGCAAGGCCAAGGACGAGGGTGCGGCCGGAGAATGGGTGAAATTCAATGCACTGAGCGGGTCATGGGCCTGCAGATACTCCTTCGATGAGGAGGACGTCGGTGCATTGACCTCGGTATATCTTGAGAAGAGAGAGAAGCTGTTCGATGCCCTGGAGCGCCTTGGTGCCAAGAGAGTGGATCACGGTGACGCGGGCTTTGAGATCTCATTCCTGCCACATGTTAGGGTCCTGTTGATATTCGAGGATGAAGATGAAGAGTTTCCAGCAAGTGTTCGCCTGCTCTATGACAAAAACTCCATCTTCTACTTGCCACACGAGATGCTAGGGAACATCAGTTGGATGGTTGTTAGTCGAGCTATGAAAGCAGTCTGAGGACACTACTAGGCCTCGGATTTCTCTCGCTTCTTGAAGAAACGTGACTTCAACCTCCTGGTCCACGAGAGAGCAAGGTAGGCACCAGATACCTCAATCTCCGCTGCATGATCATCCTTCTCAGACACCTCTAGGTGTATCCTTTCAACTCTCGGTTCAACAAACTCCTCCGGAACCTCAAGAGGTGACACTAATACAACGATTGCCAGACCAATGACGAGGAGGAATGATAGAGGAAGAGCTGGAGATGGAGTGTCATAGACGTGGATAACGAAGCTCGCAGAGAGGAATGAGTGAATCTCTAATGGTATCCAAGAGAGCAGGAGGCCGAGAAGGCCGGATGCATAGGCTGTGCGCTTGCTCCCAAGCCCATGAAGATATCGACCAACCTCATAGGCGAATAGTATCAGTGCCCCAGATAGAAGTAGCGATGCGATTAGAAATACCCCGAAATTTGACTGTAGGTAGTAGCTGCCGTTACTGGATAGCGGTCCGTCGTGTGTGGCGGTCCAGAGAGGTGCCCATAGGGTGTAGCTTTGTATTGTTCACAACTCTCAGTTGCTGGGCTCTCTGGTTCAACCTCCTTCTCTTCCTCGGATTCATCTTCAGGCTTGTCCGTAGTTCTTTCTGACTCCTCCTGCGTCTGTTCCTGAAAGTCTTCAACGAATCGATTTTGAAGGTCTTTGCGAGTATCAGTGATGTCTCCGTAGAGCTCTTCCCCATCCTCCTCTTTCGCGGTCTGCTCTTCCTCGAGTTCTTTCAGGACTCTCTCGATTCTCTCGTCGAGTTCCCGTTCCAGACGCTCTCTTTCCTCAATCTCATCAATGATACGTTCTACTAGCTCGTCAATTGACTCCTCCTTGGTGGTTTCATCCTTCACTTCGAGTTCCTTTGCATACTCCTTCAAGCGCTTGTCTAAGTCAGTTTGTGCTCTTCTCTCTCTGCTCTCTCCAAAACCGCCGCCTTCCGATACGAAACTGGGCACCCGAAGTACCTCGAGAGTATTAGGAATTGATGCCTATTGTGAGATTCGTTGATATTGTCGAAAACCCCAGAATGGCTGAAAGATTCGAAACGAGCTTATGAGGGGCCCCCTACAATATTGGAGAATCTGGAGTCCATCTATGATTGAGAGGGGCGCTTAGATGCCTTTCTCGGTGGAGTCTTGCGTAATTCTGCACCAAAGTCGGAATACCAATGCGCCATACCTCAGAGTGTGATTCCCGCCGCCTGTGAACTCGAAGATGACAACAACTTCTGCTGAGAGGGTGTGGATCAACTCGGCCCGTCCAGACAGTTCTTGGTCACCACCTCAGTTCCTTAGATCACTGGATTCGTCATAATGCAAGACATTCAGAAAGCGTGACTTACTTTCGGGAATCTGCCCCCCTCACACATGTTCCATCAAACGAATAGACACATGCCACAAGACCCACAATCATTGGGGTTCAGACTGTGAGGGCAAGACAGTCGCCGCGTCGTCTTGAGTCAGACAGGAGATGATCAGAATCGGTCGCACCGCGCGCACTTTTCGCGACAACATTACCGTTGAGGAATCAAGATGGAAAGGATTTCGAAGAGTGCTAAAGCCAAACAACCGAGAAACCCTTGACCGCGTCTTTGACTATGCTCGAGAATATGCCGATGCGGGTACCATGATAGTCACGCCGCGGGTCATGGAAGT
>JAEORS010000283.1:0-2832 GCA_016840795.1 Candidatus Thorarchaeota archaeon
CGCTCCGCCTCCGCTGGTCCTGCTCCTGTGCAACTCTGGACGACAACGACCCTTCGATCTGAAAGCTCCGCTACATCGCCAAGTCGTGCGTAGAGGTCAGCGTTTGGGAACAAGCGTCGTCCATCATAGTTGAGGTTCGAAATGAAAACCCGGTAGCCGTGTTTCTCGAACTGGTCCTTGAGATGTTCCGCACCACTCGCAAGCACTACGTCATACTCTTTCATGCCAGACCGCCAAGTTCGGGCGACGTCATTTCCTTAAAGAGACTTTCCTTGGCTACGTTACATCAGGACGACCTTGACCAATGAAGCGACTGCTGGATCTATGGTCATATCCGGTCCTTGAGGGGCTGCTCAGGAGAACGAACATTATCTGTACAATTGGCATCTCAGGGTATAGTAGCACCGGGCTCAGATTCTCGCAGTAGATCTCCAGCGTCAGTTTTCCTGGCTTCTCAGAACCAGTGCCTGGGTTGACCAGACCAGCAGCATGCACAATTATACCCAAGCGTGCAATGCTTGACTTGCCTTCAAGGAGCGCTGCGTATTCCGAACTAAGTGTGATTCTCTCCACTGTCTGCGCGAGCACAAACTGCCCGGGAAGAATCATGAAGGGCTCCCCTCGAGTATCAACAAGCTTTGTGTCTCTGTCTAGAGCCTCCTCTGAACGAACATCAATGGGAGAACCTGGATTGTATATTCTGAATATGCTGTCCAGTTTCAAGTCTACGCTACATGGTCCAAGTAATTCTGGGTCATAAGGATCGATGGTGATTGCTCCTGCTTTCATCGCCTTCTCGATGTCTACGTCAGACAACATCATTTGCGGATTCACCTAATTGCGTTGTACGCGCACTGTAACATCATACACACAACCTAAAATGGTTGTCACTGAAGAATTCCCTGAGCTTGTTCAGGTACGTGTTTCAATTGAGTCTTACCGCCAGAGAACTTCTGCAGAAGATTGCCAAGGACGCTGGCCTGAGCTACGACAGTGTGGCCAGTCGAGTCAACGAAACCATGAAGGAGGGTGAGGGACTCATCGACGCAGTCGGGGCACTGGCGAAAGAGAACAACCTGAACCCCGATAAGTATCAAATCAACGCCACCAAGATTGTGGACGAAATCTCCAACATCCTTCAGGAGGACTACACGCAGACCTTGATGATGTCCGCTGTCCTTGGGCAGATGGTTGAGGCCAAGGGGAAGGATAGGTTCCCCGTTCCCGCTTTCTTCGTGTTTTTGGAGCTTCTTGCACAGGCCCCTCAGGTGCCCATTGACACGAAATCAGAAACTTCTCAACAGATCGAGGAGGCTACGACAAGAGTCATAGAACTCACAACCACTCTGGTTTCAGTGATTTGCGAGTGGTCGAAAGAAGGAGTCATTGGAGTAGCTGAAGAGTGTCCAGAATCACTGAAGGATCTAGCCCGCATTGTGTTCCGGAAGACTAAGTTACTACAGTCAGGTCTCTGGACATGCATTTCGTGCGGAAAGATTGTGAATGTCAACACAACCAGGGCTCTGATGTGCCAAGAGTGCGATGGCGGACTACGCAGTGAGTCGCTCTCCTCTGATGACTTGGTGGGTTGGGAGAGGAATCGTACAGGATTCGGGCGAACTAGAAGGAAGAATCATCTAGAGTAGACTCATGCTCCTTCCTCTTCTGACTTCCCCACGACGTTTTCCGATTTGAGATCCAATCCAATATCAAGAAGGTGCAGGGCGCGTTCAATCTCACCAACACAGACCGTTGTGTCGTCTACTTGAAGCAGAACCTCCTTCTCTGTGGACTCTTCAAGAAATATCACAACTAAATCCAGTTCGGCTACGGGACCTACACTTAGAAGTGGGGCAATCAGACCGTCGTAGAAGTCAGACCTACCCAACTGCACTTCCATCTTGTCAAGTAGTCTTTCACCCTTGGAAGAGGTGACTTGGCCACACGTTGGGCCATCGTGCGCCATGAGTGCAAGGACTGTTTCTGTGGGGACATTGCTTTGCAGGTAGAATAGAAGGTCTGGAACCCACTCATACTCACGAATTATGACGTCACCAAAGAGGAGCATCACGTCACCCGATACCATTCCCTGTACAGGGATGACCGGCGGCTTGACATCGGCAGGATATCTGTTCCACACTGCGAAGGAAGGAGAATTGACGACGAGAACAGTTTCGAATGTGTCTCTCTCGTAGATATGTCTGCACACCATCTGGCCAAGTGGATTAAGGCCGAGGATAGCAGAGTACTTGTGGGTTATCTCCCCTTTCTTGTAGACCTCCAGAATCGGAGATATCCATTCCTGCTCGAAGTCTGACATGTTCTCTCTCCTTTCTTGCCTTCTGAGTTGTGACTAATGACTGTTATCTTAAATCAACCTAGGCCAGAAGGCTCTTGGACCCTTTCCTGACTGGTTTGTTGCACCTCTTCCGCACGTGGTCGTTTCCGATTCATTTATGTGCAAGCCATTACGCGGGCCGGTCCGTCAATCACTTTATGGTGAGTGAAGACTGTTGGATGCTTACATAGAGTCTGTATATAATCAGGTCATTGAGAAGGACCCTCATCAGAAGGTCTTCCATCAGGCCGTTCTCGAGGTTTTGGAATCTCTTGAGCCCGCAATCAAGAAGTACCCCCAGTACAAGGAACATTCTATTCTTGAGCGGATTGTGGAGCCCGAGCGAATCATCCAATTCCGTGTACCATGGAAAGACAAAGATGGGAACGTTCAGGTGAACAGAGGTTTCAGGGTTCAATTCAACTCAGCCATCGGGCCATACAAAGGTGGTCTCAGATTCCATCCGACTGTGACACAAGGTGTCTTGAAGTTCC
>JAEORS010000051.1:0-10699 GCA_016840795.1 Candidatus Thorarchaeota archaeon
ATCTAATCCCCCACATCTTGGCGTCGACGGCGACTATTCTTTCTCCACGTACCCCGATGACATCAATCTCCATCCCTTGTATCCTAGATGTGCCGCGCCGTCTGAAGCTCTCAACACACAGGTAATCGTTCTCGGCCAGAATCCCTGCCACGAGCCCCTCAAAATCCTTCCAAGAGAGAAGACTCACTACACTCTCTGGCTCGGCACCCAAGGATATGGCACGCATAGCTACGGATACTCTTGCAGATCTGTCAAGAACCCAAGAGTCATCTAGTGCTCGTGTGGCTCCTACCTCAATCAAGAGCTCTGTCATAGCCTTGTCAGCAGCTTGGAGTGACTCTGAGTCTTTTGTTCCCTTCAGCACGGTTATGAGGTTCAAGAGATAGTTGGTCGACATCTCAACTCCTCTATTGCACGCTAGTTTATAACATCCGATGATGACGGACTCTCGGGATGGATTGATGTCGAAGACAGCTGAAGGGTGGCATCGTGTCCTGAATGCCTTTGATGACTGGATTGCCTATGAGAGCTCTGAATTCGGACCATGGACAGGATATTTCTCGCTGGAGAATCTACGCTCTCTTACCAGCGAGGAGCGTTTGGGTTGGATGCACTCTATGTTCGATGAGGTGATTCCTGGCCGCGTCGAAATATGCCGGGAAGTAGGTGTCGCACTCGAGGACTTTCTCCCCTATATGCCCGACGAGGACGCAGTTCAGGTTGTACAATCAATGATTGACCTGAGTGCTGTAATTAGAAACCTGATGCTGGGAATGAGCGACACCGTCTATTCCATGATGGAAGAGTACAAGGAAAGTGGGCTTGACGAGATAACCTCGTACCTCTCCTCAATCAAAGACATAGAGGAAGAAATCAGGCAGAACATGAGTCAGTATAGCCAAGGTTTTGCCAAGCTTGGGGCAATGGGTCTTGAGATTCCTGACGATATGGAGTAGTTACGCTGTTACAAAGCCTCTGCTGCAAACCCTTAAATCGAAATCTGACTAGCCTTCGAATGACCCAATGATAAGAGGTGAAAAGCGAAATGGGTGTTGAAGCAAATACCACTGCCCATCAATGTCGGGTCGCAGACGCAAAAGGTGAGTCCGAAATTCACGCAAGAGGTGAATGTATTCTCTAGTGCACACCAGGTGCAACAGAGCCACGAACCTTTCGCCAAGCCTTCTTTTGACAGCCTTGCTGCCTCATTCTTCAGTCTGGCAGACTTGAGAATGAGTGAGAATCAGAAACTCGTTCTGAGAGTGAGTGCAGAGCTGCTGAAGCATAACGACCTAACAGTGACGGCGCTGGCAGACCTGGTATCACGGAGGACCACTGTACCTTACAGTACCGCGAAGTGGAACCTGCGTTCCCTGATTAGTATGGGTCTGCTGACAGGTGGTGATATGGAAAACAAGGGGCAGCCTGCTAGGCTCACATCAGCCGCATTAATGCTTGCTGATTTTCTAAGCAGTAGGGCTGACTAAGAGATGAGGTTTACTCAACTGAGTGACCTCTTCTCACCTTTCTTTTTTCTTCTCAGTGGAATCGCGGAAGATGTGGGGTGCTGCCCTTCCTCTGCTGACACTGCTCAGCTTTACGTGCCAACTTCATCGGATCTTCCGTGCGACCAAGCTCCAGGCATTCTCAAGGAGGCTCGACGTTTCGTCCTGACTCACCGAAGCAACGAGGACAATGTCCACAGACTTGCTTTCACCTAGTTCGATGCTTCCAAGGTTCCATTGAAGTCCAGTGGCAATGTCCTTCGGTCCCAACTCAAGGTTGTTCTTGAGATCGCGTCGAATTGGTGTCACTTTCAGCTTCAGCGGCGTTGATATCTCCCAACGGTCAGGATGAGGTCTGGAGGTCATGGCCACAGAGAGCTTTGTTGCGTCATAGGCCATTATGACGCCTCTCTCAGGATCGTAGACACCTATGTCATCTTTGTAGCTCGTGGGGCCTCCCACATCGAAGTCAAAGAAGCTGTGAAGCTTCAGGTCTTCGATTCTGCTGCTGCCAACATTTGTGGTCGTGTGCCGCATCAGAAGGATGGGCTTGTTGTAGCTCCAAAGGTCCAGCTTCAGAGCCACATCGTGTTCCTTTGTTTCCTCAGGTCTGTGCTGCAACTCTACATTGAGAGTTCCCTTACCTGATTGGCTACTTACAAGGGAAATCGATTCAGGCTCGGTTGATTCAACCGTGTTCAGAACGCCGTCTCTCAGATATGAAAGCCAGAAGCCTCCCTTGTACTCAGCGGGATTCCTCAGCAGCAGCCGTTCCTTCCCAGAGGGATCAATCAGGCCGAGGCGCTTTATGTAGAAACCAAGCCGACCTTTACCTCAAGATATGCAGTCAACCGTATAGCTGATATCGAGTCTAGGACGCCGGTTCCCGGTTTCGAAGACCTCGGACATGACCGATCACTTACCAATGCTGCACCTCCCGAACGTCAACACGGTTAAAAGCTCTCCTCTGCTGGCACGGTTGAGAGGCTCTCAGTTCACAAAGTTGAAAAGCAAGACCGAAATCCCGTCACGCATCGAGGTGGCAGCCCGATGACTACTCTAACAATCGACCAGCTTGAGAAATGGTACCGCAAACGACTCTCTAAGCAGTCCAAAGAATTCACAAAGAAGGCCGAGAAGAGCTACAAAGTGGTCGAGAGGACACTCAAAGACATCAGAGAGCTGTCCAGGGATCTCAAAGGAACTGACGATGATGAACCAGAATCTATTGGGATTGCAACCAGGTTTGCTATGAAGGTCGAGGAAGTAACAGAGGACTTCTACGTGGATAAGGAGATAACCCATGGTAGCACAGAGGCCCTTCAGGATGAAATTAGGTCCTTCATTCAGGAGCTTTGGGGCGCTGGTGCTCGATGGATTAGGCGAATGGACAAGAAACACAAGAGAACAATCAAGCAAATCGATGTCGCTATGAAGGAGCTCATGAATGAGATGAACAGACTTCAGAAGCTCCTTTTCGAGTTCAGTTGGCTCAAGGATTTGGAACGCATTGGAGGCCGTATTCAAACACTAAAGGACTTGGGCTACAGCGAAGAGTTGTTTGAAGAGCAGATCAGACAGACAAGGATGAAGATTGAAACTGCCAGAAATGAGTACGAATCAGCAAAGAAGGCCCACGATACCTTCACTGAAACTTCAGACGTAGCTGGGCTTCTCACCTTGGATGAAGAGGCTGATCACCTGGCTGGCCTGTTGAGAATGAAGATGAATCCTCTGAAGAAGCAGGTGAAGAAGTTCCTTCAAAAAGACACGGGTGTTAGAGTCGGCGCTGCAGGACAGAAAGCTCTTCTTGACTACTTTGAGGATTCTTACAGAGCCATTGTAGAAGAGCCTGACGACTATCCTGGTCTTCTTGAGGGTCTGAATGGCCTGAAGGAAGCGATACAGACTGGCAAGCTATCATTGAAAGATAGACTTGGTAGAAGGGCGATTGAAGAAGTGGAACAGATCAGCAGCGGCTCGTTGCGGGAGCTCCAGCAGAAAGCGAAAGAAGTTGAGGAGAAGCGTCTTGCATATGCAGGCTCAGATGTCTACGCAGAGAGTGCTCGACTTCAGAACAATCTCGAGGAAGCTGAGAAGAACTTAGAATATCACCGCAGTGATATGCTCAGAATCAGAGACGACATTTCGAGGGAGTTGTCCAGAATCGAAGAGCATAAGGAACGAATCGAGTCGGAGATTCTAGAATCCTTCGAGGAGAAAGTGACCCTTCAGTTGGAGATTAGGCTCGAACCATTGTTGAAGAAATGCGTTGTAGATTGAGCAAAGGGTGTTTAAGGTGAAGGTGCTTGTTGCATCCACTCAAGACATCGCTAGTCAGACGATAAGTAAGGTCTTGATAGAAGACCATGGCTTTCAGGACTCTGGTTCAACTTTCGAGGGAAGCCCTGTATACTCGCTTGGAGAATCAGCTCTCCTAGTCACTACGAACAGGGACATGATCTTCGCAAATCACCTTGAGCAGTTCTTCGAATCTGAAGTGTTCGTATTCTGTTCCCGACACAGAGCGCAGTCCGGTCGTCCTGCTCTGTTGGTTCACAGCACAGGCAACTTCGGTGCCGATGCCAGCTTCGGTGGGGAGCCAGAGCAGCTGTCAGTTTCGACCGCCTCACTTGTATCCACTGCACTCCGCAGACTGAGGATTGAGAGGGACCAGAGGCCATTGGAAGAGTTTGATGTAACACTTGAGGTCACTCACCATGGTCCAACATCAATGAATACGCCCCTGCTATTTATTGAGCTTGGGAGTGACGAAGAGCATTGGCTAGATATTGATGGGGCAAAGGCAGTGGCCGCAGCTGCGATGGATTGTATTCATGCACCCGCTGAACATGAGGCTTCGATTGGCTTTGGCGGCACTCATTATGCGAGCAAGTTCAGCAAGCTTGTCTTGGAAAGAGGCGCCAGGATTGGTCACATAGCTCCGAAGTACGCACTGGATGAGATGAATCCCTCCCTCGTACACCAGATGATTTCCAGAAGCAGAGAGAAGGTGACCCGCGCCATCATAGACTGGAAGGGAACCAATGCAGAACAGAAGGGAGAACTCTTCCCTATCCTCGAGGAGTGTGACCTTGAGGTCATACGTGCCTCGAAGGTATAGTCACCCACCCGAGAGCTGTATCCTCAGACTTTGTAACGCCCAGCTTTAAGAGGCATCCCGAAAATCTATATGTGCAGATAATGTGCTGCACACAACCTCCAATACCATAGGTTGGGAAGTAATGACCAGCGATAACAAGGCTCTCTCAACTCTCGAAGACAAGGTAGACAGGATTAGCGAGGAACTAGTGTCAATTGCCAAGAGGCTGGAAGAGCTCGCCTCCGTAGAGGACATCGGCAAGAGCATAGCTCCTCTCTCGAAGATTGAGGCTGCTCTTGACGATATGACGAAGGCGAACGAGGACAAAGATCTAGTTGGGAAGATAGACGGTCTTACTGACTCTCTGAAGGGAATCGATTCTGCAGTGGTAGAGATACTGGATTCTAAGGAAATGGAGGTCCTGTTCAAGAAAATGGACGACATTCTGGTTGGCATTGCAGATGTGGGAAACGAAGTGAAGACTGCTGGTTCCGTTGGCGGAAACAATGACACAGTGGGAAAGAAGATTGACGACCTTCAGCAATATATGGCTGGTCTCTCAGGGCTTGAGAATACAGTTCAAGAATTGTCAAGCGATCTCTCAGAAACCAAGGAAATTGTTGGAATAATCGTGCGACAACTAGATGATCTCGAACGCAAGTACAATCAGTCATTGGAGAAGATGACAGAGGCGGTGGAGGCTGCCGCCAGTCTCGCGGAGAAGGAGGCCTCAGAGCCTGTTGAGAAGGATTCAAAGAAGCCTGCAAAGAAGCCACCGAAAGAGAAAGAGGAGGCTCCAAAGCCAAAACCAGTGAAGGTCACACCATCAGCTATTGACGACATAATGGACAGCCTCCTTGAAATGGTTTCACCTCAGACCGAAGCGAAAGAGATGGCAGGAGCCCTAGAGGAAGTCCGAGACGAGCTCACACAGATGATCAAGGGGCACACCCCAGTGCTATTCCAGTTCGGAAAGAAGGCAAGAGAGTTGAAGTCTTATCCTCCAACTGCGACTCTAAATGAGAACGATATTGCGAGTCTGAACACCGAGATCCGTTCCTGGACGTCCAAACTCAAGGAGATTGCTAAGGCCGACGAATGAAATTGGTCGCAAGTCCGCTTCGGGACTATGGTTGTGGGCCATAAACTTATCAAACTGAAACGCGATTGCGCAACTTGAAACACCTTCGTTGCCGTTTGTGCAGCAAGGTGCCGACCGAACTGCTCCAGGTCCATCTGTAGCCATACAGTAATGAGTGAGTTGACCGTAGTAATGAAGCTGAAGCGACACAATGATACTCTTGCATCAAGACTGAAGTTGCTTGACAAAGCATCAGATAGCCGCATTGCCGAGGAGTTCTTTGAGCTGCTTGAGGAGAAGTGCAAGGAATGCCAGGAGGACCGTCTTGGTTGCACCGTACGACCTGCATGCAGGGATCGTAACCTCCTGAACATGCTCATTGAGTTGGGTGTGGATCCTGAAGACCTTCCAGCTTTCTGCTATAGTCAATATCTTGAGCAGATCAAACGATTCGTTCTCGAGAAGAAAGGCAGAGGTATGACCGATCGTAGACTCCAGACCAAGGATTTCCTTTCAGCTCTCAGAGTGAGTTCCCTGAAACACTTCGTGTCACGATTTGGGAAGATATGGCCCAAGACCACAACAGTCCAAGAAGACAACACTAAGCTGGTAGCAGGAGATGGTCTCGTGTTTCACTTTGACTTTGCTCGCGGAATTGTGATCATTAACCCGCAGCATCACTCAGTGGAGGACTTCCAGACCTTCAGACTATATGTAAAGCTGCTATCGGAACATGTTGGCGTGAGCAGTGTGGCTTCGAGAATCACAGATAATTGGTGGCAACTTGAGATAGACCTGGAGAATGCGAAATCCACCAAGGGAGAACCTCTATTGGAAAAGGATATGGTCAGCCATTTTGAGGACTTCTTTGTGGATGAAGAAGACAGCTCGATACACATCGAAGCTGAGGTGCTATCGAATGGGCCTCAAGGGCCCTTCGAGGTGCAGGTCTTGCTTGCTTTGTTTGAGAGAGTGTCGAATCTCAAACGACGCAAGAAGACGAAGTAGTCGAAACACGAACTACAGAACAAACGAGAAGCGGTGGTATTTGATATGAGTGGAAGTGCGGTAGTCGAGAGTATTCCTGTGTTGAAGAGAAACCTAGGAGTTACAGACATAGAGGCCAAGGTGGTTCTCTCTGTATTTCTCGGGGGTAACCTAACGCCGGGCGGCATTGCTGAAATAACCGGAGAGTCCGTGAAGAAGGTTCAGCAAGCGCTCAAACGGCTAGAAGCGAAAGGACTGGTAGTGAAGGTGGAAGGCGTTGTCACAGTCTACCGCCTAGCACCTTCGATTCTGGCAATGGAAGATGTGCTTTCGTCAATCAATAGCGATCTTGATTCCTATTCTGAGGAAACCGAGAAGCTGTACGAAAGCCATGTCAAGAAGATCGACGAAAGTGTCGAATCTGTCGTGGAGTCCCACAGGGGTACAATAGATGACGGGAAGGTGGCTCTTCAGAGCTATGAAACTAGGACCGTCGAAACGGTCCAATCCCAGATTGACCTGATTGCTTCTCTTTGTACTCAACTTCTCGCTGACATTATTCAGAGCATGGAGGGTGCGTTGGCTGGTTTCGACACTACTCTAGACGACAGCCTCGGTACTCGACTTGCTGCTCTTCACCAAGAACTTGACAGGAGTCAAAAGGAACTCTCTCGTGTACTGACAAAGATATCGAGGGACTTCAAGAAGGCCGTCAAGAAGGAGAAGAAAGAATCAGTTGCCGCCGTGGACGGACTGAGAAAGAAGATCACATCTCTCATTCAATCCCTTAATGCCTCTGTTGCAGCAGCACTCGACGAGTCGCGCAGCGCCGTTCAGATGTCTGGAGAGCAAATGAGCCAGAGGATTACCGAAGAGTCAACAAATGCCTCTGGAGATGCCATATCGATCCTAGCATCTGCAAGTGAGGAACTGGAGGGGATAATCTCCCATTTGGAGGCTCAGCTAAGCGCGACCTATTTAGCAGGCGAAGAAACGCTCAAGGAGGTAGTTTCAAAGAGTCGGCTAGGGATTGCCGATGAGGCTGAATTGGCCAAGGCAAGAATCGAAGATGCTATTCGCATCTCAGGGTCCGCTAGGAAAAGTGTCGAAGCTTGGCAGAACGAAGTCGGCGCATTCACAGAGGTAGCATTCCAGTCATTGAAGTCTCAGCTGGACCAGATGCAGTCCACCGAATCTAACTATCTAGACAACGTGAGGAAGGCCTCCACCGGGCTTATTGACAAGACTCAGGCATTGTACAATGAGGAGTACGAGAGTCTCAAAGAAATGGCTGCGAACGTGCATAGCGATTTCGGTGACCACCTGGAAGCCTCTAGGAGCTCATCGTTGGAACTGTTGGACAAACAGATGAATGCGCATGAAGCAAAGCTGGAGTCTGCCAACACAGAAGCTCTAGCAAATATCGGGAAGCTGTCGAAGACTGCTATCAGGTCGCTGAGTTCGAACCTAAATCAGATAATCAAGGACATTGGTGAGATCCTAGATACTGAAGCAGCCGAGATGGATACACTGGCTGAGGCAATCAACAGCAGACTCAACTCGGCATTTAACACTGTGATAACAACTTCCAAGACCAAGCAAGAGTCAGCAATCATGTTCGTGAAGAAGATTGCCCATGATTTCGAAGCGGATGTCGGCAACCGTCTTTCTGAGGTGATTGGCGAGTTTGCTTCTACCTCAAAGTCTCAGATTAGAGAGGCCAAGAACCTATACTCTAGCCTGAATGAACGCGTTGACACAAGACTAGCGCAAGGTGTCAGTGCGCTGACGGCACACGCATCCCGAGTCCAGAAAGAGGTCGACACAGCCATTGAAGAGCAAGTTGCAAGAATCGACGAACACACCAAAGCTATGCGTGATGAGTTTCATCTACAGCTTGAGGATATTACAAGGCAGTTCATCAATCTGACAAAGGGAATTGAAGCAACGTTCAATGGATTTCTTTCTAGTCAAACGACTGAGGCACGTGACTTGATATCTTCAGTCCACACTGAATTCAAGGGGTCTCTGAAGACAGAGATGGTCACTCTTGAAGAAGACTCCCAGAAACTCCAGCAGGAATTCGCAGTTGAGTTGGGTCTGAAAGTGGAAGAGCTCGTCGGGGCAGTTGATGCCATGAGGAAGGCGTTGGAGGAAATCACGGTTGAAAAGCGAACTGAGATTTCTCAGTCGATGGCGAGCGCCTTGAGTGGCATCGACGACGCTCTGAGGAGTACTCAAGACGCTCTCAAAGAGATGGAATCAGGCACGATTCGGCAATTCGGAGACAATGTAGTTCAGGTGTCCAAGGAGTTCAAGTCCACAGTGAATAGTGCACGCGACACCATTGCAGAGAAGGTTTCAAGGATCAAGGACTCCACAGAAGACTCGATGGCAACGAACACTGGGATGATAACGTCTGCGATAGACACCTACCTGACTGATCAAAGAAACGCGCGAGAGAAGCTCCTTGCAGCTACCAGCAAGAAGATGGATACTCTTGCTTCAAAGCTTCTGAGCAAATCAAACAAGCAAGTAGAGGCATTTCAGGTTTCACTAGCTGGGAAGGAGGCTTCTCGTTCGGAAGCAGTAAGAAACACGCGAGAGAGGGCAATGTCCGCAATTGAGGAGCGGCGGAGTGAAGTGGCGCTGGCGTTCATCGGTGTATCCGAAGGGCTCGAAACGTCATCTGGAAATCTGGCATCATCACTGGAGCAGCTTGGCAGCAAACTGAATACTGAGATGACCGCCATTTCAAATGGCCTTACCAATACTGCAGATCAGGCCGCACTGAGAATCGGAGAGCGGGGAGAGAAGACCCTGAAGGAGTTTGAACGGCTGAGCCGCGACCTTCTGAAGAAATCCGAGGCGAGTATCACTGTACAATCGACTCAATTCGGTGAGAGCGCTTCTGTTCTGCTTACTGGAATTGGAGAGAGTCTCTCGGACATGCCAGTCAAGTTCAAGGAAATCATCGATAGTGCCAATTCAGAAGCCGCGCAGAAAGTCGACGATTACTGTCTAGGGGCGCGCGACTCGATCAACTCGTCCTTCTCGAAGTTCACTGAGTTATCAGAGCCAGTCGCACAAGAGGCGCGTGGCCTGCTAGAACGTGTTTCGACACAAGCAACAAAGAGTCTGGACACGTCCCTTGCAGAAGCGCAGCAAACGAACCTAGACTTCATCCAGCAGGCGGCTCGCAGACTTGAATCAATAGGTCGCGATTTGCAGACACATCTAGGCGGCGAAACATCGAGGTTGACAGAGAGTCTGAGAACGGATCTTGCCGCAAAGACCGCAGAGATCAGTGGCGGTGCATCAAAGGCAGCGACCGACGCCAAGGAGGGCATGTCACTCCTAAGGCAGGAACGCAATGACGCACTGAACAGCCTTGCAGAACATGTGGACAAAACGATGCGTCAGTGGGGCACTCAGCAGAAGAAGATGCTCGCATCGATACGGTCGCACATTGATGAAGCAGTTGAGTCAGTGAGCCAAATCACGGAGCGGACTGGTGAAACACTGAAGGCGGTTAAGATTGCAGGGCAGGAGATGTTGGCAATTCCGAGCGACAAGACATGGTATGTCACCGGGAAAGACGAGATATGTGCCCACATGATGGATATGGTAAGTAGGGCTGAGAAGTCAGTGGTCGTTTCCGTGCTCGATCTGGATTGCCTCGATATCAAGAAGCTCTCTAGGTCAAAGAAACCTCGGCGCAAGGTACTCATAGTACCTGAGTTGGAGGAAGGGGATACTGCACTGGATACTCTGCAAGGATGGCGTATCTGGCAGACTGCCTCCCCAACGACTTTGGCCGTCATTGACGATAGCGAGATACTCGTTGGTGGGTCGGAGCCGTCAGATGCAGACATGGCACTTGTTTCAACTGAGGCTTCCTACCTAGAGCTGTACCGTGACTTCATCGGACCTACGCTCACCAAAGGACGCAAGACAAGCTCATAGCTCGATTCCATATACTATTGCGTCCTCCCCGCTGTAGTAGCCGCTCTCCACATGGAG
>JAEORS010000284.1:0-2785 GCA_016840795.1 Candidatus Thorarchaeota archaeon
ACAAACCAGGTGGCGGACATGGTCATTCCGTGGTCTAGCATTGACTCAGTGTACTGGGAGAGAACTGGCTTGTGCATCTCCGCTTCTTTTCCGAGCAGCTGAAGTTCATTCTTTCTCTTGCCAAATGCTAGGACAAGTGCGAAGAAGAAGACACCGACTACAAGCCATGAGGTGAAGGGAACCCCAAGAATGAAGGTGCCTGCGACGGCCCTGATCACAAAGCCAACCGCGATTATCACCACGTCTACCATTGCCCACTCCCGGAGCTTGTAGTTGTAGAGGTTTGCGTTCAAGATGTATAGGAGCACAGTAAGCAGGAATAGGCCGCCATACGGACTAAGACCATAGTATGCACCGACGAAGCCAATGCCATAGTAGGACAACCATAGACCAACTGCAAGTAGGATCAGGGCCAACACAAGGGCAGAATTGCGAGACGCCCCTCCGGAGGGCAGCGGTCTCTTTCGCTTTTCGGGGTGTGCACTGTCCTTATCGATATCGGATATGTCGTTGATTACGTAACCGGCGCTTGACACCAAACAGAGCGCCACAAACCCCACAATCAGAGGCGGGTAGTTAGTCCAATCAAACACAGCCGGAAGTGTAGACCACGGCCATTGATCGGGTACTTCGACGAATACGACCGCGAGGAAGATGAGTAGATTCTTGTACCACTGCCATGGCCGCATGAGCTTGATGTAATCCTTGACTGCCATTGTTAATTCTCCATCCTATTCTGAATACGATTTCCACAACTCTCCCCACTCTGTTTCCTCCAAGAACCACTTCACCCATTTCCTCCCTCTAAGAGGAAGCCATATGCCGTCATGATAGAGTCCAGATAACTGAGTTGGGAGCCACATGAGGGGTGAACGGAACAAGAAGGCCTCCATCCCTGGGAATCTCAGGAATCCTCTGTTCCAGGCAATAACCGGAGACTTGCCAGGGTCCATGTGGAAGTTGGGAAGGTCTTTCCAAGACTCAAAGTCACCAACTATCTCAATCTTCTCCGGGTCAGATTCACCTAGGCCCAGCTCGCTGGCAATTTGGAGCTTGTGAACGCAGCTCTGGTCTAGGCCCATAAGGCGAGTCTGGACTGTGTCTGCTGCAACCATGTCACAAGTTGCCAGCATGATGTTACCTATCTTTGGTATCATCGTCCTGGGTCCATCTCCATCGCCCACGACTGTGCCATCAGTAAGCACGAACTCTGAATGAGATATTGTCTTTTGGAGTAGAAGCAGATCCACAAGAACTTCATGGATCTTCAGGTGCGCCAGATGACGCTTCTTGGTCAGGTAAAGGCCGAAGGAGTCCTTTAGTGCCCCCGTCATTTGTGTGTGACCGTGTGTCTTGACTGTCGGGAGGTGAATAATGTTGGTTCCGAAGATCTCCTTGGGGGCTATAATCTCACCGAACGTGTCCTCCAAGACGAGCGTTTTTCTTGGTAGTTCCACGTCGACATATTCAGCCTTGATGAGAGGGAGGAACTTGATTCTGTGGTCTTTCATGACCTTGTACCAGTTGTTTCCCTTTGTGCCAGCATAGATGTTGGTGACTACTGTTTCATTCTCCACTGCTTGTATTGTACGTGGGTCATAGCCATCCGATATCATCTTTCGTAGGAGCCCGTCGAATACGTATGGGTTAGTGGAACAAGCAGGATAGAACTTCGACCAAGACAGATTCAGCTTGATGGTCGTAGCGACATCCTTTGAGACATGCTTCTGATACTCGGCAAGGTCAAGAAGCCTCGCAATGTCTTCGAAGACTGTCTTTGGTGTCGTCTTGACTACTGCTACCTTGGGCATTGGCTACTCCCTCTAAAGCCACCTTGGGGCCGCGCTCGAGCCCCCTGGAGTTGCTTGAAGTGTCCACAATGGTGGCCTTAAGAACTTGCCTCAATATGACGCTTTGCACTAGAAAGGATTGCCATGCCGAGTAGCCTTCGCGATCTCTAGATTGGTATGATTTCGGGAACCAAGTCATTCCCCACACGAATCACCTTGGGGTTCGCTCTATGGGAATAGGACGTGCTAAACACACTGATTAGCCTACCATCAAAGAATCGTTTGTGCCCATCGAAGAACACCTCATGCGCACGAATCATCAGTCTGATGTTCAGACTCTTGACGAATTCGTCAAAAGCCATGCGCCCGAATGTCCGGGTATCTCCTCCTCTTCTGTTATACCTGAAGTGGAAGTCACCTTCAGCAGGATCGTTCCACGCCAACTGGAACGCGATTGGGTCGTCTAGCTCCACTGTACGTCGGTTCACTGATTGGATTTGTGCCATAGAATCGACGCCTTCAGGGACACCTCCATGACAAGAGAAAACCCGACTTCTGCTGATTCCAGCCAACGGAAGGGCCTTGAAGACCTCGCAATATGCATTGTACAAATCCACATTGTATTGCGATTTAACGACATCAAAAAACCCATACATCCTAGCAACTCTGTCTGCCTCATGATTGCCACGTAACATGAGTGTACGCTCAGGGTATTGTATGGCTAGCGCCATTACCAAGTTGAACGTGGCAACCTGCTGAGGACCTCTGTCTGCATAGTCTCCAAGGAAAACAAATGTGAAACCTGGAGATTGCAGGAATAGGTCTCGAATGGCCTGGGCGCTCTGGAAGTCACCATGGAGGTCTCCTACGTAGATTGTGTCGCCCTCAGGGACTTCTACAACGTTTGGCTTGGAGTCATACAAGTCTGTGAAGGTAGTTATCAGTTCTAGTATCTCAGCCTCTGTTAGCTTGGTCTTGCCGCCAACCACGTCCTC
>JAEORS010000285.1:0-2779 GCA_016840795.1 Candidatus Thorarchaeota archaeon
GGAAGATGGGATATGGAGCCAAGTTGATCAATACCAAGGAAGTGCAGGTTCAGATTCCAGGGTATAGAGTGGACATATTACATCCTGTGGATGTGATGGAAGACATTGCGATAGGATACGGTTTCGACAGGATCGAACCTGCGATGCCTCAGACGATGACAACAGGGAAAGCGAATCCTGTTACAAGGTTCAAGAACAAGGTGAGAGACCTGATGGTCGGAGTTGGCTATCAGGAAGTAATGAACTACATAATGAGTTCCCCTGACCTTCTGAAAGACAGAATGCTCAGGAGTCGTCCGGTGGTTACCACGGGAAATCCCAAGAGCCGGGACTACTCAGTGCTCAGAAACTCACTCTTGCCTGTTCTTCTCGACTTCGCAGCGCAGAACCAACACGCCGACTATCCACAGAAGCTGTTTGAGGTTGGAGATATCGCGATTCCCGACGAGCTGATGGAGACCAGGATACAACAGATTCCGACAGTGTCTGGTGTTTTGATCGACACGTCAGTGAACATAACCGAGCTGGCCACAGACATCGGATTCTTACTGAGGAACCTTGGTTTGGATGGGGCGTTCAGCTATTCTGAACGTGAAGACCCGACTTTCATCCCGGGACGAGCCGCGGACATTCTCAAGACCGGCGAACCTATTGGGATGTTCGGAGAAATTGCCCCTGAAGTCTTGACGAATCTGGACCTCAAGATGCCAGTTGTGGCATTCGAGATATACCTTCCAAGGTCCGGAGAGTGGTGAGAACAGGGAAGTAGTCTGTCCTGAGGCCCAAATCCCGCAGACAAAGATATAAGAAGTCGCAGGGATGATGTGGCACCAGTTTCACACTGCGCACATACAGGGGCACTACTGCATGACGGAAGGTCCACCTCCCTCAGGAGCAATATCCTCAGACGAACCATCTGATGAGTTCAAGTTCAGAGTGGTTCTGCTGGGTGAGGCAACGGTGGGCAAGACTTCGCTGATAAGACGGTTCACTGAGAACTCTTTCGATGAAGAATATAAGCAGACAATTGGCACGACCTTTGCCTCCAAGGATGTCAGTGTGACGGATAAGTAGGGCGACACAAGGCAGATTCGTCTCATCATCTGGGATATGGGGGGCCAGACCACATACCGAGAGCTGCGAAGACAGTTCATGAAGGGGTCCGCTGGGGCAATCATAGTCTATGATGTAACACGTCCGGAAACGTTCATGGCCATGAATAATTGGTTTGAGTCCTTCCGTGAAACGTGTCCTAATGCATCTGTAGTTGTTGCCGCCAACAAGGTAGATCTTTTGGACAATCGTATAGTGCCAGTGGAACCCGGACTAATGCTACGTGACTGGTTTCAGGCTGATTACTATGAAACGAGCGCAAAGACTGGTGAGGCAGTCACCGACGTGTTCGCCAAGCTAGCACAGCTCGTACTCAGGCAGAGCAGAGCTGAAAAAGGAAGCTCTGAGATGTAATGCAATGGTACCGAAAACCGTCAGGAGGTAGACAAGTGCTAGTCCGTGACTTCATGACGTCCATGATCGTTACAGCCGAATCCGAGACCCCAGTCTTAGAGGCCGCCCGGCTCATGGCCGCAGAGGACATAGGCAGCCTCATGGTCACCAGGGGAGATGTGCTGGTTGGGATGGTGACAAGGAAGGATGTCATTTCTGCTCAGCTCCTATCTGAAGACACCTACTCGTCCCTGACGGTAGAGGCCATCATGAATAGCCCAGTGGTGACGATCAGCCCTGATGCTGACTTGGGACAGACGATCGCAGTCATGAATCAGACCAACATCAAATGTCTCCCAGTGATGGAGGGTGATTCAGTAATTGGAGTGGTGACCGCGAGCGATGTAATCAGAGTACTGGCCACTGTGAAACTGATTGCTG
Organism: Candidatus Thorarchaeota archaeon; assembly: GCA_016840795.1. Taxonomy (GTDB): domain Archaea; phylum Asgardarchaeota; class Thorarchaeia; order Thorarchaeales; family Thorarchaeaceae; genus SMTZ1-83. The sequence continues at coordinate 1,888 of JAEORS010000285.1, forward strand.
ATGGAGCTCCCGAGAAATAGTCACTCATTGTCTGATGCACAAATCACACTCTAGAAAGAGTGGTGAGAGCCAACAAGGTATTAGTTGGGTGTGGTCTCTTCGGTAGAACAGACCTGCATCCCTGCTGGCGGCCTCACCGCGATTGTTTTGGTCTTCTCCGTACTAAAACGTTTTGACAAGCCTTTGACCCTATTGGGCAATCGTTTTGGCGCCGAGAGAGTGGAGGCCGTAGTGGCCGTCGTCAAGAACTATAAGAAGAATGGACGAATGACCCGTCATGGGCCGGAAGACATTCAGAGATTCACAAGGCTATCTCCGTTTCAAAGATTCTGGGAAGCTAGTCCACAGATGGGCCGTGGAGAAGAGTCTTGGGCGCAAGCTGATGCCTGGAGAGGTAGTACATCACAAGAACTCGTTCAAGACTGACAATAGAAGAAGCAACCTACAGGTCTTTCTTTCCTCTTCCCAGCATGGCATACATCATATGAAAAAGGCCTGGGAGAATAGGCGACCTCGTAAGGCCGTAAGGAAGCGTCGAGGGCGCTGAGAGTCATCTGACGATTACTCAATCATTGGGAGGATTCGCTATAAGGATGATGCAGCATACTGGGTACTCGAATATGCATTCCGCGTGTACAACACACGTCCTCTCTGACTAAGCAGGCCTGTACTTGGGAACCTCTTTCCTAATCTCTTTCTTCAACTTGAGGATGTCCCTTGCCTGCAGTTCCTTTCTTTTCTCGTATCCAGCTACTACACCTTGCCACTTATCGAGCTGTACGAGGACGGGATCGGTCTCTACAACCTTCAGAATCTCCGCTCTTGAATCCTCCATCTGATCCAGTACCTCACCCGCCTTGCAGCCCATCTTCAGACTAACGATGATATTGTC
>JAEORS010000003.1:0-33664 GCA_016840795.1 Candidatus Thorarchaeota archaeon
TATCTGAACTGCCTCCTCAAGCCGCTCTAATCGTACTCTGGCAGTGGGAAAGTCATACCCATAAGCATCATATTCGAGTTCTTTCCAGCCTGCTCCTATTCCGAATACTAATCTCCCATTGGTTATCACATCAGCTGTCGCTGCCATTTTAGCCATCAGCGATGGATGTCGAAATGAATTCGCAGACACTAGGGTGCCAAGTCGAATCTTGGAGGTCTGAGATGCAAGTGCCCCAACTAACATCCAGGCCTCCATGCAATCTCTTTCTGCTGAGTTTTCATCAAGAAACAGATGGTCCCCAATTGTCAGGAGATTGTAGCCTTTACGTTCAACATGAGCAACAATCTCTTGCACCTCTTCATAGCTGTATCCAAATTGTGGAGCAATATGAACTCCAAAACCAGGCTGCATAGCAGTTCAAAGAACCGTACACGAATGAGATTAAGAATAGTCTGCACAACGCAACGTTCCGGGATGTCCGTTTGCTATACAGACTGCCATCCAGGTGGATGCGTTCTCTGTTCAAATCCCACTTGGCCCGCCATTCAGTTCTGTTGAGCCTTCTGTGACAACTGTGATGCCGACAAATGTCGGTAGAAAGGTTATGCCGTTTCCGGAGTCTTGATGATCGTGATAGAAATGGCATGCACTACAAAGCAACAAACAATACAGCCAATGGATGCACTTGAGCCCATCAGGTGCGAGGAAACAAGCATCTCAGAGCGCACCAAAATCATAGACAATGAATCAAGAGCGCTTAGGAAGCATCTGGCACAGGAAGAGGCTCTCCGCCAATTCGAGCATCGGAAATCGCTTGCGCTTGCAGAAGCTCATAGGATGTCGTTCAACCGGTAGACCATGACTTGGGACAAATCCTGGGAGTGGCGAACGGTTGAACCCCATCCATACGCCAAGTCTTCGGGTGTCTGGAAAAGACGAACTAGGCGGCCTCGCCTATAAGGCGCATCTCATCTTTCCTTTCTTGGGGAATCCGCCGGAAGAGCTGAATGTGTGGAATCAGTGCAGTAATAATCTTGTTCTCTGCCTTCTTCAAATGCTCCAAGAAGGTCGTTCTCGATACCTTCTCCTTAGATGCAATCGTCTGAAGATCAGACCCTCTCGGGAACCTGAAGTAGCCCTGTGCATAGGCAGTCAGGAGTGCATGCATTTGCTTCTCAGTCAGTCCTGAGAATAGTGCGTCTGTGGTGAGCGTCAGAGAACTTGCGATGTACCCATCAAATGGCTTCTTTCTAATTATCTCCACCTCGAAGCCATCCTTTCTCAGTTTCGTCAGAAGTTTCTTGACATTCTCATGTCTGAAGGAGATGAGTCTGAGGTGCTCCCAACCGTTTTCATATGCAATAGGCGGTATCAGCAGAAGACCAGGGTCGCCAAGATAGTTTTGCACGGTGCCTGGCCCTCCACACGAACACATCTGGGTGATGACATGGGTGTTAGCACCGTTGTGTATTTCGTCCACTATTTCAACTGCCTTTGACATATCATTACGTATCTGGTCGTAGTCTTCTTGCTTCTGCATGATTAGCTCCATTATGTCGTGTTTGTCGTTGCACCATTGGTAGATCTTGACTGAAGGATTATCTTTCGTGATTTCGCTGAGGGGATTATCATATCTTGCTCTAAAGACGACTTCGAAGAGTGGCATACTCAGTTCAAGTGTGCTGGGCATATATGAACTCTACCGACATATGTCGGTACTACTCTCTCACTGCTTCCAATGCCATCTCTATCAGACTGCCCAGACCTCCTCTCGCTCACCAATCTCTGTCAATCTTCGATTCCCTAGTCACTTCTGCGCTTGAAATCCTAGCTGACAGTGCAAGTATCACTTGCCTTGATAACACCCTAGCGGAGCCAAGAATTCAGGATAGAAGGGCTGCAGGAATCTTCGCATCTCATAGCACACATGGCACTCATTCAGGTACTTCTCAATCTGAGCCAAGCCATGGTGTCTTGCTAGCTCAATCAGAGACGCTGGCCCACTCTCCTCTATGCGTGATATGATTGGGTGATTACGATAGTCGTATTCGGTGACAATGTCTGTCAATTTGGCCTCAGTGGCATTACCAATGCACAGACCTGGGCATAGTGTGACATTGCCTTCAGAATCAATCTCTATCGTAGCTGGACTCTGCAACCCGCCCGGAATCCAGAAAGGCGGAACGCATCTACCTGATGGCAGTACCTCCTTCAGTTCCACCTGTTCTGTCAGAAAATCGACTGCTCGTCCCTCAAGATCCACGACATATGGTGAGAACTCCACATCATCTATATCTCCCAAGTAATCGATGGCCTCTCGGGTAGCATTGTTATGCGGATTCTCAGTTTCTATCCCACCTATGAAGTAGCTGTCCACCCATACGTTGTCGAACCCCATGGAACTTGCAGAGATTACTCCGTTGCGTACCTTCTCCAAAGAGATGAACTCCTGATGAAATGCATCAAGACTGAATGTAATCTGAGTGAGCCCCTCTTTCTTGAGTAAGCCGAGTTTCTTGTCTGCTTCATCAGTGTCCTTTGCCCAGAACCCGTTAGTGATGACTCCGATTTGAGCTAACTCCAGGATGCGTGCGTATGCGACCACCTCTCTAAGGAGTCGGAAGTTGATGAACGGTTCGCCTCCATGAACGGTGAGCGTTTCCAGATAACCTAGGTCTGCAAGTTCTTGCAGCCATTGCTTGGCTCGCTCAGAATCCATCATCTCTGTACGTGTCGGTCCGCCACGATAGGCACAGTGTCTGCATTCTGAGGTACACTTGAAAGTCAGCAACAGATCGACATTTCTAATCCTCGTCAACTCAACAGTCCCATGACGTTGTACATCCGTGACGATTTATCCTTTCAGTTCCAGTTCAAACACTGTCCAGTCACCGACCCTTCTGTTTTGAATGCGTCCTGACTGATCTAATACCAACCAATGTCGTTGATGTGGCCCTGTCTTTTTTCTCCCTTGCACTACAAGCCCTGAATTGCTGACTGGATTACCAGAACATCTGCAGTCTTGTCAATAGAGCCATTTGAGTCAACTATGATTTTCTGAATACATAGATGGCCCAGTTCAACGTGTCCCGGCCCCAACGCAAGTAGATTTCCCTCGTCTTCATAGATCTCTCAAGAAGCTCTTGGTTATCTGGGTCATCAGGGTGAGATTGAATGTAATCATTGACTGCCCACCACTGAAGAGTTTCATAATGATCCCAATCATCTTGGCTCGAAACAATCGTATAGAGGCTGGTCAGACCCTCTTCCTCTCCCAACAGTACGTTCTCTTCATGCGACCTATAATCATCCTCAGTCATTTGAGTGGCCTCAAGGTACTCATTATCCGGCTCCTTTAACCAAAACGGCTCACCTACAACAACGAAGCCACCGGGCTTGGTCATTCCTTTGAGAGCTTTGAGCGTACCACGATGGTCTTTGAAGACCCAGCTAGCTCCCAAGCACATCGACAAGTCAAATGCCTCTGGAACATCTGGTTCGTACTTCGCACCATCCATTTCTAAGAATACTAAATCCGCCTCAGGCACTCTCTCACGGTGTTTCTCCTTACAGTCAATGATGCAAAAGGGCGAGATGTCAACACCGACTCCAGATGCGGAGTAGATCTCGGCTAGTCTCACTAGGTATTCACCTTTCCCACACGCAATGTCAAGTACACGAGCACCTTGTGGGAGCCTGAGAAGGCTACAGAAACGCTCCAACTTCTCTTGGCTCATTGGGTTACATAACAGATGTCGCTTGTGTGTAATGTCGAAGTACTTCCACCTGTCCATTTACAGTCACTAAACTAATGGTGTTTCCATCAGTCAGATAAGTCCTGTTTCTGAGCCAAACGACACTTGGAACAAAGTCCGTAGACCTCTAGACTCTGTCCCGTCACTTGAAACTCAGTACTGTCCTCGATGGCAGTCGCGAGTGTGACCAGCCCCTCGAAGTGGAAGTCCTCAACATTACCACAATTGTTACAGACCAAGTTGACGTGACTGTCAACTACAGGATCGTAGCGGGTGGAACCATCTCTGAATGCCATCTCCCTAGTGAGTCCCAAATCAGTGAACAGTCTGAGCGCCTTGTAGACAGTTGCTAGGCTTATAGTGGGGTCTCTGTCCGTTGCGGACTTGTGAATCTCGGCGACTGTCGGATGGTTGCCCGCGCTCCACACAGCATCGTATATTGCAAGTCTTTGCGGTGTCGCCCTATAGCCTCTTTTTCTGAGAACCTCAACTATTTCGGCCATCGAGTTCATCTCTTGGTGCCTAACAGGTTTCAGATTGTAATAAACGTTATCATTTACATTTTTATACTTATAGAACACAAAACTTAAGTAATAATCATTATCCACTAGACCATTCATTCCGAGGAGTCTAACCAAATGGAAGTAAAAGAAGAGAGAAGAATGCTCCTGATCGGAGAGGAAGCACCAGACTTTGAGGCTGTGACAACAGACGGCGCAATCAAATTCAGCGAATGGGCTAAGGACAGCTGGGTCATTCTATTCAGCCATCCCGCCGACTTCACGCCGGTCTGCACCACTGAGTTTATCGGTTTCACAGAGATATACCCGGAACTAGAGAAGCGCGGCGTAAAGCTGATGGGCCTTAGCATTGACAGCATCTATTCCCACATCTCTTGGATAAGCACGATAAAAGAGAAGTTCGGAGTGGAGATCCCCTTCCCCATAATCGAGGACTTGAGCATGAGCGTTGCTGAGAAGTACGGCATGATTCACCCCGCTCAGAGCGGCACTGCCGCAGTAAGAGCCGTATTCTTCATCGATCCAGAGTTCAAGCTTAGAGCACTAATCTACTATCCCCTGAGCAATGGACGCAATATGGCCGAGATTCTACGTGTCATTGATGCGTTTCAGACCTCTGACAAGCACAAGGTCGCCACTCCAGCCAACTGGAATCCTGGTGACAAAGTGATAGTCCCACCTCCAAAGACCAAGGCAGACGCAGAGAAGCGCCTCAAGGAAGGCTATGACTGCACTGATTGGTGGTTCTGTAAGAAGGAACTATAGATTACCTTTGCGGGGTTTCGATGCCCCGCGTTCCCTTTCTTCTACGACAGATTCTGTGTCGTTTCCTTTGAAATGCTATGGGCCCTTCGAAGAGGCTCCGGATATCCGTCAATCGATGCCTGCTCCACGACCGTCACTGCAGTATCTAGGCCGATTCTGTGTCCTATGGAAACATAGACCGGTTTCTTTCTCTTACTCAACCATAGAGCCATTCCGATACAATTGTGATCATCAAGAATCCTAGCCGCATTTCCCTGTCGCGGCTGCATCTCACCTAGGAGCAGTTTCTTCGCTACACCTATCGTCTGCAGGTCCAGATGGACACCTAGTTGTGACGCCAAACCGAGGCGTCTGGGATGCAGAATACCATTGCCATCGACAAGTACTGGTCCTGTTTCATCCAAGTCCCTGAGGAGCTCGACCAGTACAGGACCCTCACGGAGAAAGAAGTAGCCTGGAATATACGGAGTGGTACACTCAACCGTTCTCTGTTCAGTCTGGATAGTTTCTCTGCTCTCCAGATCCATTACGACTGCACAACCTACTGCAACATTTCCTGTATAGGACACGTCGACCCCGGTCACAATAGAGCTGCTAAACGGTGGGATGTCTTCCGTGATCACTCGTTCTGCGAGTCGCATCTGTTCGACTCTCAACTGAGCTACCAGCTCATTCACTGTAGTCATCCCAGGATGCTCCACTTCTCATCAGACTGTTTCTCGACACACTTTTAGGTATGCCAGTTGAGCTTCCATGACACTGTTCATCTGGGAGGAAATGAATTATGGTATTCAATCCTTTACCTGGTTTAGAGTGGGCTTGGGATATTGTCGCATTCATTATCTCGTTCATCTTGATTCTAATGCTAGTCCAGATTAATGCTGCAATCGAGAAGAGTGGCAAGCTATCGACGGTAGTGACAAGGAAGGTTATCCACACCTTCGCAGCCCCTGTATGGGCGGTGTCATGGTTGCTCTTCTCAGGAGGAGTGTTCAGTCGTTGGCTAGCGATGGTTGTTCCTCTTCTCTTCGTAATCCAGTTTATCGCAATCGGAACTGGGAAGATGCAGAATGAGAACTTCGTGCGATCCATGTCTAGAAGTGGGGATCCTAGAGAGCTTCTTGGAGGTACATTATACTATGCCTTCATGATGGTTGTTATCGGGATTCTCTGGTTCTATGTCCCACCTGACGGCAACTTGGCTAACGCCACTCCGCTAGCAATGGTTGTCTTTGGATGTCTAGCTGGTGGTGACGGGTTCGCTGATGTCATAGGACGCAAGTATGGTGGTGACAGGAAGTTCGGGATTGGCGGCGCTGAGAAGACACTTGCAGGCGTTGTTGGAATGTTCATCGGATCATTCCTGTTCAGCTTTGTCCTAGTGTTCCTATTCTCCATTGAGGTGGCAGCCTTTAGTGTAGTAGACCTGATTCTACCAATCGTAGTTGTGAGTCTTGTTGCCACGATTGTGGAGGCAATAACACCAAAGGGCCTTGATAATCTGACCATCTCCATTGCAGCGATTGTGATGGTGCTACTGCTACCTTATCTCGGACTCTTCTGGCCGTTTCCGATGTTCAGCCTGTTCTAGATGTCGTGGTGTGCTGAATGGCCCAAGACCTGACAGTCATCAAGCTTGGCGGTTCACTACTGACTGACAAGACTAGACCTTACACCTACAGGAAAGGCGTTCTGAAGTCGGTTGCCCGAGAGATTGGAGAGTGCCTTGATGAGGGTCTAATCCAGTCCTTGGTCTTGATGCATGGTGTTGGTTCTTTTGGCCATCCACCAGTCCTTGAGCACAATCTACACAAGGGCTTCTTGGGACCTGAACAGCTCCTGCCTCTGTCAAGAACGCAGGAGAGTGTAGCTGAGCTCCGTCACATCATTGTGAAAGAACTCCAGAACGCTGGAATCCCTGTGTGCCTGATGTATCCATCGTCAATGGTGACCTCTGAGAAGATGAGGATGACCAACTACTTCCTAGAGCCATTGAAGGGCTTCACTTCAGTCGGGATGGTCCCTCTATTGGGGGGCGATATCCTAATTGACTCGGTTATGGGCTGGAGTGTTGGCAGTGGAGATCAGTTGGCCGTCATCATCTGCAAAGAGCTGGATGCCAAGCGTCTGATTCTCGCGTCCGATGTCTCTGGAATCTATGAGGACGACCCAAAGCTGAAGCCGGATGCTGCACCAATTGACGTCGTGAATCTGAGCAATCTCGAAGCGACTCTAGAGCGAATGGGCAAGTCGGGAATGGAGGACGCAAGTGGGGCAATGAAGGGCAAACTCCAGTCATTGATTCCTGCTAAGCCTCTGATTGAGAAGGGGCTGGAAGTCGGGCTTCTCTCAATGATGGAATATGGCAACCTAAAGTCGTTCCTAAGGGAGGAGCCGGTCCAAGCCACACGTGTTGTTGTGAAATAGAGGAACTTCTGGGACTCTAAGTCCCAGAACCTCTCTTTTTCTCAATCTGACTTCGATATATGTCGAGTAGCTTCTTGGTGTGCTCTTTCAAGTCATAGTGCTTCTCCACGGTCTTCCTAGCATTGTTCCCAAGTTCCGATTGTAATTCCTCGTCTGACAGAAGGTTCCTAACGGCTTCAACTAGCGGGCTAACTTCACCCGGAGGGATAGCCAGGCCATCGTGACCGTGAGTGACAATCTCTCCTGGACCGTACACATTCGTGGTCACAACTGGGACCCCACATGCCATGGCCTCTATGATTGAAAGGCCAAAGGGCTCTCTCCTTGAAGGGTAGAGGAAGACTCTGCTCCTATTGATCAGGTCTGGTACTTTCTCGGTTTCCACCACTCCAAGATAGTCGACCATCTCCAACACACCCTTCTCTTCAAGATCCTGGAGCAGCCTGTCCTTGTAGGATCCATCTCCCGTCATCAGCATCCTGAGGCCTGGAAGATGCTGCTTGAGTTGAAGAAGCATCTCGGGAAACAGGTCGACTGCTTTCATGGTTTCAAGTCTGCCAAGGAATGCAACATCCCACTGCTTGTGGATACCAGATTTGGGACTGAATACTGAGAGATTCACTGCATTCTGAAGCGTAGTCACCCTGTCCGTTAGATTCTCGGGAGACAAATGCTCTCGAAGGGCCTCTGCGACATTCTCGCTAACTGCAAGAACCAAGTCAAATGGCATATGCGAAGCAAATTGTGCATAGTCAGTTGTCTTGGTCCCATTTGGTAGTATTAGTGGCTTGGGTAGGCCATGAATGGACACCACCATTGGTATGTCTGTCGTTTCCCCAGCCTGTTGTAGAGTTTCCAAAACGCGGTTGAACACCACGTAGCTGCTGTGCGCGTGTATCACTTCCGGCTTGACATCAAGAAGCAGTCTGGCAAGTTGCTCTACCAGCAACGATACATTCTGCTCCAAGTCATCTGGTGTGAACAGTTGCTCCGCAGCTACAGACCTTTCATCCTCAGACAGTGCGTAGAACTCCCACTTGCGTGCCTCCAACAGATTTCCGGGGAGATGAAAAAGTGTGTAGTGAGAACGAACAATCCTGTCTGAGAAATCACGTGCCGGTGCCTGAGTCACTACGTACGGCTCATGACCTTCTGAAACGAGTTCCGCGGATAGGTAATGCAGTATCGCTTCGTACCCACCTAGACCGGCAGGGTTAAGGCTATCACAAAGGTGGAGAATCCTCATACTCAGTCCTAGCCAGACTAGATCAAGGATGTCTAATCTATCTATCGAGGAACACGCCAGTGAATCGACGAGATGTGAAACAACCTGCACTGATTAGTCTCCCAGACCGCGTCCGCGACCGTGACGTGTTTCACGACAAGGATGGAAGAGTCTATGTCACCCTCGGATACATCCAACCGGCGAGTCGAATTCTCTCTTTCTTCAAGTATGCACCTCATCCTGATGGTAAGTGGGTCTCAGGAGAACGGCGGTACGAACGTATCTTCTGGGGCGGAGGGGCCTCAGCATCTGAAGGCATGACAAAGGCTCCTGACGACTACCTAGTATTCGATGATCATTTCGGTGTTGAGCTTCTTGAAGTGCCCAGAGATGATGTTGACAAATACTTCAGTCCTGAAATCAGACTAAGGGAGATTCTTGAAGAGGGGGCCAAAGACCCATTGGAGAATAGCGTGGGTGAGATGGCTGAGACTCTACACGACACACTGGGAATCCCACTTGAACGACTGGGTGTCACAGGCAGTATCGTTTGGAAGGCACACGACCCATCTTTCTCTGACATCAATATGAACATCTATGGCTTTGAAGACGCGTGGCACCTCCAGAATAGCTACGATGAGGTTGCAGAACAGAACTCACACATGCGCCTAAGGGAACTCCACGAATGGGAACGCACTATGTCCAGAGTCGTTGCCCGTATTCCTGTTCTTCCTGTTGAGGACATGAAGACGCTGTTCACAAGAAGGAAAGGACTCCTCTGTCGCGAACGGAGTATCGGTGTCATGCCTATTCTCCTCCCCGACGAGGCTCCAATCATGCACGGAAGTGAGTCATACACAACATTGACGCCCTCTCCTGTGCGTGTCAAAATGGAGGTCACCAGCGAGAAATACGGTCTGTTTCTCCCCGCAATCTATGAAGGCAGTTCCCGCCCGCTCGACATCTTAGGGGGGGACCAGGTTTCAAGGATATTGCTGTATGAGGGGTCATTCCGAGGACTCATACGAGAAGGAGACAAAGTAGAGGTGTCGGGTATCATTCAGAGAGTCACACCGACACGAAACATGGAAGAAATCTTCTACCAGCTGATGGTCGGCTCGAAGGTGGGGGCGGGCAAGGAGTTCATTCGCCTTGTCAGTAATACCTAGTACTCGACGGCACCTATGGTCTTGAGAACATTGGCTTCCCAACCTGATACATAGCTTATCGCTATCTGCTCATATTCTGTGCTCTTTCGCTCTACTTTCTCAAGAACGCCAGAAACCAAGACCTCCTCATCTCTGAAGGCCATCATTCGAAATTGCTCTATGTAGTTGAGAACTCTGGTGGGTGATGCGCTTGGGTCGCCATCCAGCACTTCAAGCGTTTCGATTCCATACTCGCTTGGCATGTAGTAGCCGTCATCATGCTCAGTGATGCGGGCCCTGACAGTAATCCGGTCCCCCGGAGTCATTGTTGCATCCTCAGCCAGGTTGTCAATCTCGTCAAATCTACGAATAGGCTCGAACTCCACCTTGAGGAAGGGTTCTCGTACTCCTGGCAGGATACCGTAGATTCCCTTTCGACGATGGTGCGCAATTATCTCTTCACGAGTTATCGCCTTAAAGGGAGAAGGCTTCTCCAAGAACTGCTCCACTTCCACCACAAACTCGTTGGCCAGATACCCATCCGGTTCAGAATACCATTCAAGCAGAAGCGGCCGAAGCTCTTCGAACGTCTTTTTTCCGTAGACAGTGATATCCAGATCCGAGTATTGTGGATGGTAGATTCCTGCTAGCAGGCTACCGAATATACCCAGATCCGACCGCCTTAACGATGTGTTCTGTACGAGATAGTCAATCAGTTCAACCAAGAGTTCTGCAAGGAGGTCATCAGGCGGGGAAGCAAGCATCTCTTTCAGGCCCATGTCTGTCCTGAGCACCTCACTAATGTCAGGATGCCTTACTCCAACAAGAATAGTGTCAAGAGGAGGATACTGAACTGTGAACTTTGGATACTTCTCATTCACGAACTCCACACCTTCGGGCCCATAGAACTTGCAGTAGCCCTTCTTACGTATTCGTCTATCCAGCAGAGTGTCAGACTTGAATATGGACATAGGCACGTATTCAGGGTCACACACGTATCCCTCTGGGGGATGCCAGTATCCGTAGACGCGGAAGAAGATTCCTGGTTCTGTCAGAATCAGATCACGGTCTCTGAGAGTAATAGCTTGTTCAGGCATTGTCACATCCTGTCCCTTAAGATACGCGAATGACGCCGAGTGATAATCTTTCCTTTCGACAACCAGACTCATTAGGAGAAGCCGCCCTAAGGGTACCTGTGTCGTCCGGAAGGTCATATGTCAAGACAAAGGCCGGCGATGGCGAAACGGCCAGAAAGGCCCTCTTGGAGGCCAAACTCCTAGACACAGAATACAAGATAGTAGACGAATACCAAGACCTGTACTTCCCATTATCAGGCAAGGTTTCCAAGGCCGAATTGAAGAAGATTCTGGCTGGCATAGACTTCGAAACCGGCAAGAGAGAGTTTGTAACGGCACATATCGGACCGAAGACGTTGTCTGATGCTCTTGAGGGCATACTACCCCCAGAACTGTTCGAACACCTACCACGTGCCTATGACCTCATTGGAGATATCGCTGTTCTTGAACTACCTGATGAGTTAGCTGACTTTGGTAGGGAGATAGGTTCAGCTTTTCAATCCATGCACAAGAACTTCTCAACGGTTCTTGGCAAGCGAGGTGCCATAACCGGAACAACAAGAGTCCGTCGGTATGACCTACTTGCTGGTCAGAGAAAGACAAGAACCATTCACACAGAATATGGCTGCAAGATTGCAGTAGATGTTGCAAAGGCCTACTTCAGTCCAAGGCTGCTTGAGGAGCATAACAGGGTTGCAAATCTGGTTGTGGATGGCGAAACCGTGGTAGACATGTTCACTGGAGTCGGCCCCTTCGCGCTACACATTGCCAGAAGACATAGTGCTAGGGTCTATGCTATCGACATCAACGCTGATGCAATTGATCTACTTAGAGAGAGCATCGAGCTCAATCGACTGATAGGTGAGGTCATACCTATACTGGGAGATGCACATGATTACGTTCAGAGCAGTTTTGATGCAGATGTTGATCGGGTGATAATGAACCATCCAACTGGTGCCTTCGAGTTTGTAAGGGATGCATGCAAAGCTCTGAGGGAAGACGGATTCATGCATTACTACGATTTTGCAGGTGGAAAAGATCCTGAAAGTAGCGTTCAGGAGAAGATAGAGGGCCTTGTGAGAGAGTCGGGCAGAGAAGTACAGAGTGTTGATGTGATACGAAGAGTCCGGGATAGTGCCCCCTACGAGTACCAAATGGTTGTCGATTTGGTCATTCGCTGATAAAGAGAAGCTCACAATCAATGGCTGTTTCAGGCTGTTTTAACCTCTCTATGAGAGAACGATTAAGGTCTGAGGCCGCCTTGTCAGCTTGAATCATCAGAGTTCGCCCGCACACAAATGAGCTCTTTCGAGCCACCATGCTAGTCGAATCGGAATACGTCAGCCCGGGGTCCCCTCTTCCCTCAATCTCCTCAATCAAATTCTCCACATTGAGTCTCAGGACAATGCGCGTGTTGGGGGATCTGGCTAGTTCTTTGATCTCCGAATCGAATCTTTGGAGCGTCTTATTCGCCCGAATGCCGACAATACACGTACCTGATGGTGTCAGAGTTGGCTCTGATGTAATCTCAACCGTGGTTCTATGATCCCCAGTGACATTTGCGTGTCCATAGGCTCGGAATCGCACTCTGCGCATGCTTCCATGATTGCGCTCAACGCTTTTATCAATGCATGCCACATTGTGCAGTGATTGTGATGCGCGACAGCTCCTTCGAGAAACAAGCCGAGAATCTCGCTCAGAGTCTTCGACGCCGAGGATATCTAAGGAGCGAGAGCGTTGAACGGGCATTCAGGACCGTTCCTCGAGAGGAGTTCGTACTCCCAGATTCTCGTAGAAACTCATACCGCGATTCACCTCTATCAATTGGATTGGGTCAGACTATCTCTGCTCCTCACATGTGTGTAATAATGTGCGAAGGTCTGGACCTCAGAGAGGGGCACAATGTCTTAGAGGTGGGAGCCGGATCAGGGTATCATGCTGCTCTATGTGCAGAGATAGTTGCACCAACGGGGTCCCCCAACCCGGGCCATGTATACACAATAGAGATAGTCAAAGGCCTAATCGATTTTGCCAAAGCGAATCTCGAGCGGTCCGGGTATGCCGATAGAGTGTCTGTGATTCATGGAGATGGTGGAAGGGGGCTACCAGAGAAGGCTCCCTTTGACCGAATGCTTGTGGCAGCGGCAGCACCCGACATTCCTCCGCCTCTGATTGAACAGCTGGCACCAGGTGGCATTCTGCTAATCCCTGTGGGGTCTCGTGGGTTCTATCAGGAGCTCATGGTGGTTGAGAAAGGCTTGGAATCGAAAGTCACCAAGAAACGGTGGGGTGGGGTTGCCTTTGTACCACTGACTGGCGAGTATGGTCACTGAGGCTCTCTCACCCTATGAAGAGGTACCACTGAAAGCGTCACATAGTCATCATCCTTCAGCTTAAGCCTCTCTCTGAGATCGAAGGGCGAGATCACCTCCAGAATGTCCTGTCCGTGATGTGTTCGCTGAGCAATGACTACGACACCATCAACTTTCTGATTCACCATAACTCGATAACAGACGACATCTCCAAAAGTCCGCCCCTCGAGAGTGAAACCTGACACAATCAGGGGTGGTGACTGTTTCATTCTACTGACGGCGTTGCGAGAGTTCTCATCAATGACCTTCACATTAAGGGTGCCAGAAAAAGGCTTGAAACCAAGGGCCTTCTCGAATCTTGAGGAGTACATTTCCACGTAGTATGCGCCTTCACCAAGGCCATGCACCACCCGACCATCTATCACTATCTCCTCCTCACGTGGCGCAAGAGCAAGCTCCAAGTTAGTCATTATCTGGCTTAGCTCTTTGATGCCTTTACTTGTCAATTGTAGCACCATTCCACTTGCCGTGTGAGCCCGAGTCACATAGCCCTCTTCGACGCAAAAGGAAATCCTTCGTGATGCGGTCTGTTGACTTACGTCAAGCATCTCTCCAAGTCTTCGGGTTGTTAGAATAGTCCTTCCATGAGATGCCCCTTCTCTCGCCAGAACATAGAGTGTGAACCAAGTGTCAGGTGCAATCATGTCAGTCTGCTCTCCGCTCTCCATCCTATTATTGGTTATCTCTCATGCGGTCTTCGAAGGCCTTCAGTTCTCTTACCAACTTCTCCTGCTGAATGGCTGAAGTTATGCTTCCACGTGTGCGCTCAATTATCGACCTAGCAACGTCGCTTTTCCTTCTGAGGTCGGGGACCAAGGCATTCGGAAAGTCAAAGGTCTGGATTTCATCGAAGATCTCTTCCATGAACCCCAACAGACTCGTTGCTCTCTCGACGTCCTCTTGTCGAATGCTATCAAGCACAGCTCTCCTGAGTTCTCCTACTGTGTCTGCAAGACCAGTCAGATACGCTCTCGCAGGAATCCCGTACTGCTGAGGGGCTGTAAATCGACCATCTTTCAGTAGTGAGAGGAGGTTTGCAGCCTCTGCCATCTCCTGATGGGCTACATCTAGATTCCTCGAACGAGCCATGAAATTGCTCTCCGTCACCTCCCTCAGGGCTCTCTCCACAATCGCATGAGCCTCTGATAGCAGTTCAGCAGCAGCAGCGAAGTCTCCTCTGTGACTCTCCTTTATTGACTCGCTACACTTTCTAACGGCTGACCTTGATAGTGGAAGTATTCTCTCGCGGACTCCATCATCTCCCTCAATCTCGGTTCTCAGAGGCTCTAGAATCTTGGATAGCTTCATTTCTGTCCCCGACCCCCGTCTATTGTATCTTCTTTATTTGTTTGCTCCTTGACAGAAGCACCACCCTGCTCTCAACCTGCTCGTCTTGTAGATAGTACCCCGTAAGAGCGGACAGTTTCCTAGAGAAAGAACGAATCTCCCGGTGCGACGGTGCATTGACGCTACTCATTCTATCCCTAGATGAGCCAAGAAACATGTACCCCTTGACTTCAACAAAGTCTGGCTCACCTGAGAGAATCAGCTTGGCAAACGAGCGCGGTTCATACATATTGTGACCAGCTACCATTGTGAGTCGATTCACAGTACGACATGAGAGTGAATGAAGCACCTCTTGTGATTCATTCAGTAGTTTCCAGCCATCGCGTATAATTGGTTTGCACAGGGCACGATATGTCTGTTCGTCTGGCGCGGCCAATGTTATGTAGAGCTGCGTGGGGAGAGTCATATTGGATAAAACATCCGGTCGTGTTCCATTGGTCACTAGGAATGTTGACATTCCTCGATTGCCCCCCTCCTCAATCAGTTCACTCAGGAACGGATACAGCGTTGGCTCGCCCGCCAATGAGATTGCTAGATGTCTAGGTTCTCTAGCCTCACGATATCTATTCTCTGGCACATTAGCTCCGATTTCGGGATTGAATCCTCCTAGAGACCTTAGGTTAGCCATCAGCACTTCATCGAGCAGGTCAGATGGTGCCAGAACTTCATTCTTTGTAACGCTAGTCTGATTCCATCCCGTTCCAAGGTCTGATGGAGTCACCCGCCAACAGAAGTCACAGTTCTGAGTACACTTGTCCACTACTGGAGTCATCTGCAAACATCTGTGACTCTCAATGCCATAGAATCGCTGCTTGTAGCAGACATCTCCATATAGTAGACTCTTCTTTTGCCATTGGCATGCCTTGAATGCTCCTCGCTGTCCAAGGAGGTGATACCCTTGCCGCTTGAGCTTCTCTCTCAATTCTGTAGGCATTTCCGGACTCAATGGTGTCGTCGGCCAAGACTGCGTCGTGTCTTATGAGCATTTGGCATTGTACTCTCCGTTGGAGGCCAGTTCCGCAGCCATGGTCTCTTGCACACTCCAAGAACCAGTAAGCACTCCCCTTCTGGAGAGCTCTCCTAATGCACTACGACTCTCTGGGTCTAGAATTCCTGGCGGCATGTTCTCGAAGGCACTTCCAGGAAGAGGCATGAATACATGTCCGTGCACCATCGCTCCCATCTTTGCTAGCTCTTCACACATCTCGATGCTGGCTCTCAGTTCCTTCTCTGTTTCTCCAGGTAGTCCAAACATCATGTCAACGTGTGGTGTGAAACCACAATCGAAAGACAATCGAATCGCATCCAGTCCGTCTTCTACGGTGTGACAACGATTTGCAATATCTAGGACTCTGTCACTCGCTGATTGGAGTCCAATCTGGAGCGTTCTATTGGCCACATAGTCACGCAGCAAATCAAGTGCTTCCTTGCTGACAAACTCGGGTCGAACTTCAGACGGAAACGCTCCAAAGAAGACCTCTTCAAGGCCCTCAACTGAGGTGGACTCCCTGAGTAAGTATCCCAGTTTGTCCAGATTCATCTCGCGTCCCTTTCCTCCATAAGAGAGAGCATTCGGCGACATGAACCAGGTACGTCGAAATCCCCTTTGTTGAACCGCACGATTCAGCCATCCGACGACTGAATCTACGGATCTATGTCTTACTCCTTTGCTGGTCAAGAAAGGCGTGCAGCAGAACTTGCAGGCAAACGGACAACCACGTGTCACCTCGACTGGACCTAATACGTTCATATCAAGTGCAAAGGGGGGATATTCATCCAGTTCGACCTTGGGGAGGTCTCTCGGCTTTGGATAGAACTCACTCTTCTCAGAGACAACACCTTCAATCTCTCGAGGGTTTCTATCATTCATCAGATACCAGAGCAGGTCTGTAAAGAGCTTCTCTCCCTCGCCTACTACGACATAGTCGAACCCAGCGTCCAAGAGGTCTGCAGGACGAGCGCTAGCGTGAGGTCCGCCTCCGATTTGCGTAACCGTGTCACCAAACCGTGCCTTGATTCTCTTACTCTCACGAAACACTCTCTCAGTCTGTGTACTCATCACGGATTGAGCAAGCAGTACTGGTCCCTTATCGACTGTCCTTCGAATGGTGCTATCAGACAGCTGAAATGGTGCACTCACCTGCAACTCAGCCAGTCGACTATCCATCTCTACAGCACCGAGAAGTGCTGCTACGCTATATCTCGAAGAAGAATGAGTACGGAAAATGAGATGATGAGGCCCCACTCAAGACACACGCGCTAGTTCTCTACGACTCGCTCAGCGACACCGTCTTTGGTGACGCTCATAATGCGGATTTCGCCACCAGACTGGGCATCCCTGGATATTCCAGCCTTTACTGCTGCAACTGCTATCTTCTCCGCTTCCTTGACCGTCAGACCCTCTTTGTAGTCCTTCTCAAGAACACCAAAGGCTGTCTGTGTTCCACTTCCGGCAGCTGTAAACTCTTCAGGTATCAATGACCCGCCCATGTCTAGTGTATAGAGTGCCGGGCCGTCGGTGTCAAACCCAACTATGACAGTCTGTACGTAGAGAGGTGCCATCTTCTGCTGATACAGAGTGTTGGCCACCATCTTGGACAGCGCCTTCACGCTGATGGCTCTCTTCTGATTCAGCTCATAGAGTTTGATACTTGCTTGAAGCCGACTGACAAGCATCTGATAGTCCGATGTGAGCCCTGCAGAGGCCAAGACTATGGTGTCAGACAGTTTGAATGCCTTGACACCCTTATCCGTGAGAATGAACGTTCCCCAGCTGATCAATGAGTCGGTAGCTACAATAGCTCCATCGCTGCACTTTATACCAACAACGGTCGCACCAGTAGGAAGTGACATTACAAGAGGACCTCCGTAGGGCGCTCTGGCCCGAATTACGGTCAGGTAGGTTCTTTTTAAAACGTTTTGAACTGTTCCTTTTGTGCAGACAAAGACCGAAAAGGAATTGACTGAGAGATATGCAGTGGTTGAATCCCTTCACAAAGATCCCCACCATAATGACTGCAGAGGAGATTATCGACTTTGCACAGAAGAAGTCGACCCGTATGAGCATGAAGAGCTCTCTTAGACTGAAGAGAGTGGAGCGAACCCGGATTCGAGAGATAACACGACTTCAGGAGTTCACCAAGCATATCAAGGGCAAACTGAAGGAGGCTGTGGAGGGTTTTCCTTCTCTGGACCATCTACATCCATTCTATCACGAGCTCACCGAGATTCTTGTTGGGATTGATAAGCTGAAACAGGCACTTGGAGCTGTCTACAACTGTACGCCTCCAATCGACGAAATAACCAACAACCATCTCGAAGCATTGAAGCTCGCAGAGGACTTCCGTCAGATGAAGAAGACACGTAGGGCTGCCAAGGGTAGAATCTCGTCAATTGTGCGCGCGACAGCTTCAAACTTGGATTTCATCATTGAGGCCAAAAAGACCATGTCGCGACTTCCCGGTGTAACTCCCAACTCTCCCACCATAGTATGTGCAGGCTTCCCCAATGTCGGCAAATCAACTCTTGTGAAGGCTGTTTCAACGGCCGAGCCAGAGATTGCACACTATCCCTTCACTACCAAGAAAGTAATAATCGGCCATCTCACCATTGGAGATCAGAGCGTCCAGATTATTGACACGCCTGGAATACTGGATAGGCCAATGTCAGAACGGAATGAGATTGAGAGACAGGCGATTGCCGCACTGAAGTACCTCGCTCATGTCATCATCTTCATGCTGGACCCCTCCGAGGCCTGTGGCTGGGGTCTCAACGACCAGCTCAGTCTATACAGGGAGGTTCAAAGGACGTTTCCCTTGAATCCTCTTCTCGTTGTTTTGAACAAGATCGACATCACTCCGCCCGAGCAGCTTGAGCTGGCGAGGAAGAAGGTGCCAGGAGCTCATGAGATGATTGCTATCGAAGGCAAAGGGGTTCAAGAGCTGATGAACGACGCTCTTGAAGAGGTGGACTTGGTCTCTCTCCAAGATTCGGTGGATGAGTTTGTAGCCCAAGTTTCACAGAGAGAATCCGACCCCTCTGACAGTTAGCTTCCCAGGCCCCCCAGTTTTTCCCTTGAGAGAAACATCCGCATCCAGCAACTTCTGAGCTACCCACAGGTTGGTTTCCAGGTGCTGTGTGATCTTGGTCACGCCTATCTCGCTCGTGCCCTTAGCTAACAACATGTAGGGGACCAGCATATCACATAGGTGAGAATCGACGGCCAACCCTGTGGAGAGTTCATCAATCAGCCGATGGGCGCATTCTGAACCCACATCCTCGGCAGGCTTTCCTCTCTCCCCGAGCCTGTCAGCTCCAATTCTTGCACCCTTTTCTGACTCTGCCCAAATGACAATGCCACTTCCTGGTCCTAGGTGTCTGTCCTCGTTCTTTTGATAGGACTCCACGTCAATCATAATCTGTTCTATCCCGCTCTCGCGTAACACCGAATGTGCTGAATCAGCCTGTCGTCTAGCAACATGTGGCGGCAGTCTTACACAATGCGAGATGCCACTGACTCCTATGATGTCACCAAAGTCCACAAGATCAAGCGCAGTGAGTTCTTCTACGGGTGTAATCGTACACAACACGCTTCCTCCCCCTCTTGGAAAGTGGCCTCTCTTTCTTACAGATATCTCAACATGCAGACCCATTCTCCGAAGCGAATGCGCGAAGACTGCCCGCATGTAGTCTATAGGGGGGCTCCACGAAACATCAGTCCCTCCTGTGAGGTTCAACCTGATAGGTTCAGGGGCAAGAGCCGCAGTTGGTAGAGCCGCCTGAAGTATTAGCGAGATTGATCCAGCCGTTCCAACATCATAGATGTAGTCCCCCCCTCTCCTCGTTCGAGGTGAGAATTCTACGATTGTGTTTCCGACCTCCAGCCCGCTCACCTTTGCATCCACCAATTGAGCGATGATGTCGATACCCGCCATGTGTTGTCTTTTGAGGCCTGGTTTTGGACGACCTGCACGTATTTTGCTGACTCTTACTGGACGCATCGTGAGTGCTGACAACGCAATTGATGTGCGCAGTATCTGTCCTCCTCCCTCACCATAGGAGCCATCAATCTCTATCATCATGGTGACCCTACGCCCTTGATGGGGCTCAGACAGTTAAGGACTTCCGTTCGTCGTACCGCTGCCGAAGCCTTATTACGTCACACCACCCGTTCGGTTGCGGTAAAGATGAGGTCTGCATTCATCGGGCGCTTCCAACCAGTCCACAAAGGACACATCTATTCAGTCAGTCAGATTCTGGAGAAGAAAGAGGATCTGATCATTGTCATAGGTAGCGCTCAATATTCACATACACCGAATAACCCCTTCACAGGCGGGGAGAGGGTCATGTTCATGAAGGGAGCGCTCATCGAGGAGGGGCTTCCCCTTGCCCGCATTGATATCATTCCCCTCGCAGACATCAACATCCATCCACTGTGGGTCTCCCACTTGAGAAGTTTTGTACCATACTTCAAGAAGGCCTATACCCATAATCCGCTTGTTCAAAGTCTGTTGAAGGCAGCTGGAGTCGAGGTGGATGAAACAGACCTTCTTGAGAGAAACACCTACAGTGCCAAAAACATTAGAAACCTCATTGGCTGGGACAATCCCGAATGGGAAACTCTGGTACCTGATTCGGTTGCGAAGATAATCAAAGAACACAAGCTGGACGATAGGATACGAGAAGTCGGCGAGGTCACCACCAAGCGGTGACAGTACACAGCAGACTTTAAATACGGACACAGAACGACTGTCTGTTGGTGAACGTAAATGCTAGGTGAACACGTTCCGATGGAATGAAATGCTATTTCTCTGTCCTAGCCAGTGCTCTATGTCGCAATCAAATCACAGGAGTAGATACCATGAGCAGCAGTGACCAGAAAGAAGATGCACAAGTCATCTTCAATATAAGCAAAGAGAAGAATTTCCCTGATTGGTATGGCGAGATCTGCAGAGTCGCAGAACTTGCAGACATCCGATATGGTGTCAAGGGATTCACTCCGTTTCCACCATGGAGCTACATGACTATGGACATCATGTTCGACATACTGGAAACGGTCCTGAAACGAAAGGGTCACCTGCCCATGCTATTTCCTACCGTGATTCCTGAGAGCAATCTTATGAAAGAGGCTCAACACGTCGAGGGCTTTTCACCTCAGGTGTTTTGGATAAAGGAGATTGGCGACGGTGAGAAACTGGAGGAACCACTGGCGCTAAGGCCTACGAGCGAGACAGCAATCTATCCCATGTACTCGCTCTGGGTTAGAAGTTGGCGTGACATGCCCCTAAAGAGGTATCAACGTTGTTCCATCTTCAGGTCCGAGGTCAAGAGCACTCGCCCGTTCTTGAGGGGACGTGAATTTCTGTGGATTGAAAGCCACAATGTGTTTGCGACTCATGAGGAAGTCTTAGCGCAGGTTATGGAAGACATTGAGACCACGATGGAAGTTGTGGCCGGCGACTATGGAGTCCCCGTCTTCGTCTTCAAGAGGACTCAGTGGGACAAATTCCCAGGTGGGCTAAACACCTATGCGGCTGACACTATGATGCCTGATGGAAAGGTGATTCAACTACCTTCGACCCATGACTTGGGTGACAACTTTGCTAGAGCCTTCGATATCGCATTTCTCAATGAGAAGAACGAAACTGTCTATGCATGGCAGACCTGCTACGGTCCAGCAGTTTCAAGAATCTTTGGAGCAATGATATCGATTCACGGTGACGACAAGGGTCTTCGCTTTCCCTTCAAGTTGTCCCCCTATCAAGTCGTCATCGTGCCCATATTCACAGACAGGAGCGCAGATGAGGTCTTGAAGTACTGCAGGAAGATTGAGCGCACACTGAGCAAGGCAGGTTTCCGTGTCAACCTTGATGACTCTGATGCCACTCCCGGCTGGAAGTATAACTACTGGGAGATGAAGGGTGTCCCCATCCGGATTGAAGCCGGTCCCAGGGACATGAAGCAGAACAAGGTCGTGGTCTTTCGCAGAGACACTATGAAACGAGAGAGCGTAGGCTTGAAGGAGCTCAAGAAGAGGGTCTCACGCCTCGGAGCGGAGATAGACCAGACCCTGAGATCCCAAGCAGAGGCAAGGTTCACTGATCTAGTGGTGGACGCAGAAAGTGAAGGAGAGATTGCTGATGCGCTCGAAAACGGCAAGATTGCTAGAACTCCTTTCTGCAGTACAGAGATGGAAGGACTAGCCTGTGCTGAGGAGCTTAAGGACAGAGTCGGCGGCGAGATACGCGGGACTAGAATGGACTTAGAGGAGACTCCTGAGGGTATATGCCCATTCTGTGGTGCGGTCGCCAAGGAGATTGTCTACATAGCGCGATCGTACTAGCCAAGTGTTCTGGTCCCGTTTCAGGGACCCGACTTCCGCTCTCTCTCGAATCTTGCGCGCACAAGCTCGTATGAGCCCGTATTTCCCAAGGCCGTCTACAGCAACTGGGCCACTGAGCGCGCCAAACTAATGGTTTTGAAGGAGCTTTTCAATGAAATCGTGTAGACAATAGGGGGAGAATCTTCGTCTTCAGAGATTAACAGGTCTTAACTCAGCGAGGAGGCGACTCGAGTTGACTGAGAGTCAGGTCTTTAAGGAGTACATTGCAGCAGACAACAGCCACGACTCAGGGGATACAAGATTGAGTCTAGAGAGTCTCTCGGACATTCCAGGTGTAGGTGAGAAGATAAAAAAGGCGCTTGTTGACCACTTCGGCAATGAGGCAGTCGCTCTCAAGGTCATCACGGACTCGCGTCTGGACCTCGTGTCGGCCGTGCCAGGAATTGGGGACAAACAAGCAATCAACATCGTCAAAGCTGCGTTTGAGGTACAATTTGGTGCTAGCGCCAACACGATCTTGAGAAGTGTTGATGCGAGAAAGATATTCGACTCTGTCCTAGGCATCATCCGTGGCTATACCAACACTAGCTATGCTAGGGATAAGCTGATTCTATACTTCCCCCTGCCCCCAGACAAACTTGACATCATTCATGAGCGACAGAAGTACTTCTCAGACGCTTCCGAAATGGCTCATGAACTCACAGAAGAACAGGAAGAAATCCTGCGTGCGAACTTGAGTCAAACCCGGGGTCTCTACAGAAGAATCAAGCCCCGCAGACTTGAGGGAAGGGTCATCATCACAAATGATGAGAAGGTGTTTGACAAGCTCGTGAGTGAGGGCGTGGACCGTTGGTGTCCAGTGTACGTCATATCCGAGGGTGAGAACGCCATAGACTATGCAAAGGGGTATGACCTAGTCATCTACATGTCACCACTTGGAGTCTATGACGATTCTGTTGACATGTTGGACAATGTGGAGATTCTGGGGAAAGACTGGACCATTGACGATGTCTTACCCGAGAGGACGATAGGGTTCTACTCCAGAAACTACCGAGTCATCGATGCGGCTTCCAAGCTCGCGAATGTCTTCGGGAATCTTCCGATGAACGACTCTGTACGGAGCTTCATTGAGAGTATCGAAATTCACAGCCTCAAAGAGGTCGGACAGCTTCTGAAGAACCTCAACGAAGAGGGCGATCTAGCTGAAGATGTTGATGCCGAGCTTGATCGATACAGAAGGGCCGTGAAGGCATTTCCGACTGCAATTGCTGAAACCGAGGCGTGGCTCAATGAAGAGATAAAGAATAGAATCTCCAAGAGCGAAGTGACTTTGGGGGGCCAGCAGATAATCTCTATTCTGCAGTCCGCCGAATTAGAGGGAGCAGAGGGAAGCGCACTGAGGAACATGCTTCCTGCTGAGATTGTAGAAACTTTCACTTCTACCATACAAGAAGCTGAGGACAAGCTGGTGGAGATGCTTGGTCTAACCATGAAAGAAGCAGACTGGGCTTCTGGTATAATCAGTGAAGAGATTGCTCTACCTGTGAAGATGGTCTCAAGCCAGATTAATGACCTTGAGGACAGACTCAGGAGGCTCTTTGCAGACAGGCAGTTCAGACTCATCAAGAAGTTGTCAAGCCAACTTGAGAAGCTGACCCCGGCTGTGACAGAGGCAGTACGCACCCTTTTGGACTTCGATCTGTTCCTTGCCGTTGGATTGTTCAGTAGAGAGTATGACCTACGAACACCTACCATTTCAACCGAATACTCTGGAGTTGGCGTTCAAGGAGCCAGAAATCTGGCTCTTACAGAGAGTATGTTGAGAGGAAAGCATGGCGAGGTTCAGCCCATAGACTATGCCATCGGCAAGACCCCCTTCCAGCCAGCAGGTACGAATGGGGAGAATTGTACGCTTCTCTCAGGTGCAAACAGCGGTGGCAAGACGACAACCATCCAGACACTTGCTCAGATTGCCACGATGGCACAGGCTGGTCTACCAGTGCCTGCAAACAAGGCGTACATGCCTCCATTTGAGGAGATCTACTTCTTCTACAAGAGCAGAGGCATGGTGAGTGCGGGTGCATTCGAAACTACATTGAAGCAGTTTGCTGACATAGTCACGTCGGAGAAGCCCAAACTGGCCCTGTTTGACGAGGTTGAGGCAATCACTGAGCCCGGTAGCGCAGCCAACGTGATAGCAGGACTCATTGAGATTCTGCAGCGCGATACCAGAAGCTGCACCGTGATCTGCAGTCACATGGCACGAGAAATCAAGGAAGTCACGGACACCCCTGTTCGAATCGACGGAATCGAGGCACAAGGGCTAGATGATAATCTCGAGCTTGTTGTGGACAGGACTCCACGCTTCGGCTATCTTGCAAGGAGCACCCCCGAGCTCATCGTTGAGCGACTGACAAAGCTGTCTAAGGGCAAGAAGCGGGAAGTATATGAGAGAATTCTAGGGAATCTCACCGGGACTCGACATAACATCTGAGGGTCTGCCTACAGCGCAATGGCTCGAGGTCCAGGAGGTCGAGCGTTGAACCGAGTACTCGTGTTTGGAGATGCCCATATCCCATCACGCCGCGACTCGATTCCATCTCAATTCTATGCTCACATTCAGAACTCTCACTACGATCTTGCCCTTGTGACCGGCGACCTTGTCCGAGAGGCCGAGATGAGGGCCGCCATGCCTGAACTGCCTGAATGCTACATAGTTCAAGGCAACATGGACTATGGCCGAGCATTCAATATCCATGAACGGGTTGAGATTGAGAAGCTGACTTTCCTTCTGCTACATGGCACACAGTTCAGACCGCGGGGCAACATCAAGCAGTTTTGGGCCATCATGATGAACGTGGGTGCAGACGTTGGAGTCCATGGTCACACACACAAGCCTGCTATTGAACTACATGAAGGTAAGCTCTTCCTGAATCCGGGAACGATTTCTGGAGCCACCGGTGGCTGGGCAGGGGTTCAAGATGCAAGCTTCATCGAGCTTGAGGTGAACCAGTCTGAGATTATCGTCAATCTTCATCATACCGATTGGCATGTTGTGAAACGGTCAGAAGCACAGTTTCGCAAGGTTGAGGGCCAGATGGTGCGTTCCTGATGCCCTCACTGACATGAAATCGCCTCACTACTCATCTCCCCAAGGATCGGGGCTGAGCAACCTGACATAAAGCCTTTTGACCACATTCGCACTCTCTTCCAGAGACCTCTTGGTTATACTTCTCCTCAGCTCCATGAGATCCACTTGGGGATTGGTTTCTTGCTGTGAGATTAGGGATGCAGGGTCGGGCATCGATGTGCGTATTTCCTCTGCGGGGTCGATGTCGCGGGTGAACTTGACTCGGGCAAAGAATAGCGCCAGAGTCTTCTTGATTGCCTTCTTCTCTGAGGACTCTGTCGGCATCATTGACACAATCTGTACTGCACCTGTCCTTAGCTTCTCAGAAACAATCTTCTGGACGGCCTCGGCGAGTTCTCGATTCTGCCCTACAGCGATGCCCATGTTTATCATCAACATACGAATTCGGTCCAACAACACTCCAACTGTAGTTCCGACTAATGGCTTAGGTCTCATTGCAGCACACCAGTCATAATATGCATCAGTGATCTTCCTCAGCCCCTTTTCCTGTCTAGAGAACTCTCTCATGTTCTCAACTGGGATAATGGGGCACCATACATTCATCGGCGTTGAGTCGGAACCCTTACTACTCATTCTTCGTCGTCACGCCTAGTCTGAAGTCAATTATCAGTCTATTCGTAACATATCCATGAAATGGCTGCAGCATACAATCCTTCAACCTGCTTTGGTGATTGTCTTTATTACATGGGTTCAATCTACCCAAGCTAGCATGTAGCAACGGGTGATTAGGATGCCTACCTACAAGGTGACAATCGAAGTAGAAGATATTTCTGGGAACGGAAAGTGCTCCATAGGACAGAAGGTCGGAGATAAGTATCGATATCCTGAGGAATTCGGGAAGATGTGCCCTTGGTCGCTCTACGTCCTGTACCCGATGATTCTTGTCATGTTGTCTGGCGGATCCTTCGACGGGTTTGATGACGACGGCAGCAGTACAACTGTAGGCTGCACTGATTACAGACATCAAGTAGTGTACAGAATCAGGCGCGAAACAGTTGAGGACGAATAGACCCTCGATTTCACGCACATTCGCGGCGAAGGCTTAAGTCGTGAAATGAGAATTCATGACTGAGAATACCCTTTCGGATCAGAATCTAGGAGGAAATGTGGTATGTGGTGGATAATCGTACCACTTGTCATAGGCGCCCTAATCATAGCTGAAATCATAGATCGAAGACAACAGTACTCCCCCGACAAGAACGTCATTCCAGCTCCGCGAGTAATCCATGGTGCTTGGGGTAACAACCTTCTTCCTCATGGCTACGAGTTCATGTTTGATGATGAGCCATCTGATAGTGGAGCGAGGTTTGAAGCACTGGTAGATGAGATGACAGAGAGGGACTCTCATAGTGCCGATGCTTAGACTCCGCGGAACCTGAAGATAGAAGCCATTTCAGAAATCCTATAAGACACAGTTCTATTAACTATAGTGAATATGGGAGTCGATGCATTGCAACGTTCAACAGCTATGGCTGCCGTCGTTCTCGCCATTGTGGCCTTTGGTCTGGGCTTTATGATATCAGGCCTCAGTCCCTATGGTGACATGGCTCCGGATAGAAACCTTCTGGAGCTTGAGATTGAGGCGCCCAATTGGAGCATGATATTGGCGAACGAATCTAGTCTGACACTCCACCAACTAATGGGGCGAGTTGTACTCATTGACCTCATGGACACATCGTGTTCTACATGCATAACTCAAGAATCGCATTTGCTCAACATATACGAGATATTTCAGGATGATCTCTGGATTGTATCTCTTACTGTGGATTTACTGGACACTCCACAAGCGATAGCCAATCACATGACTAGTAGAGGCCTGCCTTGGCTGCATGGTGTAGACTCTGGCGGTGAAATGGCACAGTATTTCAATCTTCGCTACCTTCCAACGTTGATAATAATTGATGCAGAGGGCTACGTCAGATGGATTCACATCGGTCTGTGGAGCACTGATGACTTGTCTTCCACACTCATGACGATTATTGGTTGAATCTAAGCGGAATCGGGCCGTGTGTTTGACATCAATTCGGCCAAAACCGACATAAAGAGCATGTGAGCTTACTTCCAAGCGTGACATAATGAGTGACTTCAGAGTACTCTTGGCGAGCGGTGCCGAACATCTTAGACAGCGGTTCGAAGAGCTTGGCTATCAGGTCTATTCCTCGGACACCAACTTCGATGGAACGCACTTCTTTCCCAACTCCGACCTCTACGTGAGGATTGCACAGGTCAGAGAACTTGAGAATCAGAGAGTCGCGGTCATTCAGAGCTGTACGGGCTCATCCCCTGCGGCGAAGGAGTTCTACTCAACGTCCGACCGCGTACAAGAGCTCATGCTATTGCTGGATATACTGAAACACCCAGTGGAAGTCAAGAAGCTCGGACACAAGGAGTACGAAACCAAGCCATTGAGTCCACCCAGTAGCATAGACGTCGTACTCACTCACCAGCCATTTTCACTTCAGGACAAGGCCTTCCGTACCGGAGAGGCAGTATCCAGCCGGTCGGTCATGAGAAGCATAGCAAGGTTATGTGACAGACTCTGGTTTGTGGAACCGCTGGCTGATGTAGATGTACCTTGGGTTGAAGAATTGGCTGATAAGGGAAAATACGAAGTCATCAGGATCACACAGGAGCTAATCGGGCATGCCGCAGCCATCTTCGGGTTTGATGACTATGTACTCACTGCACCTGATGAGGGGGCTCAAAGAAGATTCAATGTCCCAGGGTTCAGTAAGCGAAGATCAGACTCCTTCACAATTGACATGCATGGGGAGCTCGATGTGGCTGGGAAGAACGTCATTGTTCTGGATGACCTGACAAAGACTGGCACCACTCTCATCAGGGCTGCCAATATGCTCAGAAAGCAGGGTGCCATTGACGTGGGTCTTGTGGTTCTGCACGTCACACCAATCCGCGACCAAGGGGAGAGGCTACTTGATGATCTAATATCCAGGAGTGGGGGCAAAATCGTCACTTCAAACACAGTCTATAGTGTTGCCTTCTGTGAGAAGCACCCTCGTCTATCGTATGACATAGTAGACAAGCTTGTGGAGCACCTTCAGCAGTTCGGAACGGCAGAGTAGGAGTGGTCCCACATTCCAAAAAGCCTATAAGAAACTCGGACAGTAGTTAACAATAGTGAATATACGATGGAGGTCTCAGAACCATTCTGCTGCAAGATGCTGAGGAACAAAGACGTTATGGACTCCACTTCTAAGAAGATCGGACGCATTGGTGACTTCACATTTCTGTTTGATGGAGAGCTGACGTTCTCACATTTCATGATGACGGGATCCAGATGGGAAGAGCTCCTTGAGGCCCTCAAGCTCAGGCCTGACCATGATGCTGTGTTCAGCTCCACCATAATCAAGAAGGTAGATACTCATATTCATCTAAACACAACAGCAAACTCACTCATGACTGCTGAAGAGAGGGCCCAGGTTTCAGAGGATGAGATAAGATTCTCCGAACTGGAAGCCCTTGATATCATTGACAAGGACAATGCCAAAGTTGGCCGAGCAATTGACGTGGATTTCGATGTTGACGGGCGGGTGTCAATCATAGTAGGAGGCGGCTTCATAGAAGAGAAGCTTGAAGCCATTGGTGTGAAGGAAGACGTCGACATAATTGTGCCAAGTGATGTGATAGCTTCCATAGAAGATACAATACGGCTATCTGTGTCAAAAGATGAGCTTGACACTACCCTTGATGGGGTACTGAGAGAACGGGCCATGGAAATCCGAAATGCAAGAGAGGCAGCTACAACCCATAACAAACCCACACGGGAGCGCGTGTACGCCTTCTGGCCATATAGCTCGAAATGATTGCAGGACTGCGAGAAGTTCCACATCTCCTTCCTTCAAGCTTTATCTGCGTTCTTCTCCTACAATGGTAGCTAATCGACCAAGTCCCGGCCTTGTCACAATTCCGGGAGAGGGAACCCATGGACTTCGAATCAGAGTATAACATTGATGGAACAATACAGTTCAACCCACAGGAGATTATCGACTTTCCTGAATTGATAGAAGGATGTACGAAGGAGTGGCAGAATCTGGCTCTCTGTCAAGTCAACGACAGTGTGATTAGACTGGGTGTAATCAAAGGGGAGTTCCACTGGCACAAGCATGGTCGAGAGGACGAGTTCTTCTATGTGATTGACGGAAGACTCCTTATCGACCTAGAGGGTCGGACAGTTCAGCTCGGGCCACGTCAGGGCTTTGTCGTGCCCAAGGGAGTGACACATCGGACAAGGGCACCAGAGAGAACGGTAATCATGATGGTTGAAGGTAGTACCGTAACACCAACAGGTGACTAGGCTAACAGACGGCACCTTGAGCTAATAATCGAAGTATTCACTCAGGTCGATTTCTGGGAATTCAACACGCTCAAAGTTCTTGCCCTTGGCTACCGTTGGCTTTGTCGCATCAAAGCCAATCTTTGTAGTCAGCTTTGTGCCCGGCTCTGCGCTTGGATCGAGAGAGCTCCCTGGCTCCCTATCCTTCACTAGCATCCCCAAGTGTCCCTGGAATCTGGTAGCCATTGCCCATTCGCGGCTCTGTTCGTCGTACAAGTCAATATCCTCATCATAGATCCATACATGCTTTGCACTTCGATGCCCCTCAAAAGCACCTTCGATTGCTCTCATTCCATCATCGTCACTCTTCTTCCTAATCTTCACTACGACGTGCAACCAGCTTGTGCCCCCTGGAGTAATGTGTACATCGAGCACCTCTACCCCTCTTTCTGCAATCTTCCTGAACACGGTAGGTTCTCGTGGCATTCCCATCAGAATCTTGTGTTCCAACCTGCCTGGAAGAAGCGCCTGCCAGATGGCGTTCTTCCTGTGTGTGATCTTCCTGACCTCGAAGACAGGCTCCTGTCTTACTATGTCTGCGGTCTCGGTTGTGTCTACAAACGGGCCCTCATCGACCCTCTCCTCCCAGAATACTCTCCCCTCCAACACGAATTCGCAGTCCGCTGGTATCATCAGATCGACCGTCTTGGCCCTTGCTACGTTGATTGGCCCCAAGGCATTGGCAATCTCAAGTTCATCTACTCCAATCTCGACAGAAGTAGCAGCAGCAATCAGAACCTCCGGCGTGTTTCCAATACAGTAGGCGACATCTACCTCACCGTTTCGCTCCAGGAACTTATGGAAATGACGACCGCGTACAACTCTGGTGACCATCCGGTCTTTGTCAATCTGCATTGCTCGATGAAAGTCGAGATTCTGTCCAAACTCCGGATCTGATGAAACAACCACACTTGAGGAGATATACGGCCCTCGTTCAATCCTGTTGTGAACCAGGATTGGCAGCTTATCCAGGTCCACTTTCTTTTCCACTATTTCTTGACAGGAAGCCCTCTTCGTTTTCTCTGGTGAGCTCCGATTCTCTATTGCATTTGCCAAGGTTGGAATGATGTCCTTGACCCCTATTCCGAAATACTCTGCAATCTGCTCTTTAGTGCAGAATAGGTTCCCCACGACCTTAGTATCACACTCCTTCACGTCTGTGAAGAACACTGGCTTCGGTTCCATGGCCTTCAATACACCAGCTATCTCAAGGTTCTTCGAGACGGCTTTTCGAATCGTTGTGAGCTTACCCTGTTCGTCTAATTTCCTCACGTAATCGTCAAGTATCATAGAAAGCCTCTCCTAGAAACTGAACCCGCGCGCAAAGAGGGCGGGCCCTTGGTTAACTCTTCCGCCTGAATCGGGGAGCGTATCCAACAGCAGTGTTTCTCAACAGCGACTAGTTCAAATGAGAAGCAATCACCATAAGCCAAGATGTTTTCAAGATGCAAGAAATCAGACCTCTCAGAGAATCAGATAGGGATGACATCCTAGAGATAGCTAAGCGCACTTGGGAAGGGCACGACTATCTTCCGTATTCCTTTGAAGCCTGGATAGAGGACAAGAACTCGCACACTGCGGCCATCGAACAGGATGGTCATGTAGTAGCGCTGGCAAACCTCAGGGTCATTGAGAACGGCAAGACTGGATGGATGGAAGGTCTCAGAGTTCACCCAGACTATCGAGGAAAGGGCTTCGCAAAGAAACTCACAAATCACGTTGTCCAGGCTGCGATTGACCTGCAGCTGAAGCGCATCCGATACACCACCGCCACCTTGAATATCGAATCACTCCATCTCGGAGAGAAAGTTGGGATGGAACGGAAGTTTGACCTTGCAGTGTCTTGGCACGCAGGTCCGGGGGAGATATCCTGGCGTTCATCGACAGAACCCATCAAGGAGGTAACTCCAGCTCAGCTTCACCCCAATCTGGTAGACTCTGGACTGTTACCTCACAACGTCATAGTATACGATTGGAAGGCTCTTGATGCTACACCTGAGGCTCTAGACAAGATTGGGCAGAATGCTCGTTTCTGGGTCCAAGTGCAGGGGGATGCCATCAAGTCCTTCTCTCTTGGCCTAGCACGGAATGCCTCTGAAGGGCCTCAGTGGGCCTTCACGATATATGCAAGTAGTGAGTCCGGGTTCCTTGACCACGTTTCACATCACATAGCAATGGCATCGGATAACAAGTGCAAAAGCATGTTTGGAGCCTTTCAGAAGGAGTTCTCGGACATCTTCTATGGCCTCGATTGGGCAAAGCATGAGGAAGACGAAGGCGACGAAGAGGCCGAAGAATTCGCACTGACATTGCTCGAGCGAGTTCTCTAGTCACTCAGAGGCCCAAGTGATACAGGTAATGCCTCCGACTTACACAGCGCTGACTGTGGCAATGGTCGGACAGTGAGAGTCTGAAATCCCGGCTCTTAGACGGCCCCGGTGACCGGTGCGGTTTCACTCCGAATTCTTGTTTCAGTTCTTGTAATGCGTTCTATTATTCTCTTGAGAGTCTTCAACACCCCTTCAAGATTGCTATCGATCTCGCTGTGTGAAAGGATTCTCTCAACAGCCAATAGGGCCTCCTCTGCCTCATGAATCAGATCATACGCTGTAGGAGGATACTCAACCTCGCGTTTCTCTCTCAACACGTATCGTATCAAATCAAGCAACTCTTCGGTCCCGTACACTCTCATGTCAATTGCCTTCTTGGGGCAGGCCGCGACACAGACTCCACAGCCTCTGCACCTCTCCTGACGTACATGTAGTACTCTGTCAATTATGATGGGTGCGTCCCAGGGACAGAGATCGGTACACAGTCCGCACAGAATGCAGCCATCGGCGCCTTCATTTCTGACTTCTATTATTGACAATAGAGCTACTTCGGTAGGGTCCAGCTCCTCATCCGTTTGGAGCTCACTATCTTTCTTGTCTGCAATCAAGTAAATCCCTCCTACCTCCTTCCTAACAACATCGGGCTGCATCCACGTCTCTTCAGCTCCCTCTCAATCCTCCGTATGTGCACAGAAGTCGCGACTTGTGTGTTCTTCAAGGAAACTAGCATCAACTTCAGGTCGCTTTCAGAGTGCTCTGAGATTCTTCTAGGAAGGACTACTTTGAATGCGTGACTCCGCAACGTTGACACTTCGCTCATTCTACCATCTCATTGATCTGTGTTCATGTAGGCTTCACGAACGACCAAGTTGTTTGGCGAATCGCTGCTTCGCACCACAACAGACATTCGTGTCACAATTACTATTTGACGGGCACTCTATTATAATTTTGTGTCATCAAAATAACTTCCCAGTGTCAGAAGATTACATAATCAGTGGACCAAAATGTAAGCAAATCGTACAAGATATGCGCTTCTTATGTGACTTGTATGTCACATGGGTAGGTTCGGTTGAGCTAAGAGTGACACTTATGTACATCATGAAGCCACATCGAGGTAATAGAGTGATTGTCTTTGGTTCATATACTAGATGATTCGCTTAACGTTGAGCTACTTCGACTCATATGCTCCGGCACAGGAGTTGAGATCAACATCAGCGAGCTCTCCGAGCGGCTACAGAAACACCGAAACACAACTGCATCAAGATTGGAGAAGCTGTTCTCCAAGAGGATTATTGATCGACCGTTTCACCCGCTTACCTTGTTGTTTGCAGAATATCCTCTTCTTGTTATTGAGAAGGCAAACCTTCCCCGCAACCGAAAGACGAACTCATGGATTGAGAAGGACCCACACATCTGGGCGGCCTTCTTCGTCAAGGATGAAGAGTACAATACTCTGTTGATTGAACTGCATGAAAGCCTTCATGCCTACCAGTTGTGGAGAGAGCATAATATCGACGGACAGTCGGTCGCACTGCCTCCGGGTCAGGAATATGTTTCCTCTGAGGCCGTCTATCTGAGCACCAAGGCAATCATCAAGAATGACTCCGCCGCTCCGATTGAAACAATGAGGGCAGACTTCGTGAACTTCCCGCAAATGAAGATCAATGGACTCGCAATGGATCAGACGTATCTCGACATCATGGAGGCTCTTCTATCAGGCGAGGGGGTCTGGACAAATCCGAACTCTCTGGCTCGGACGCTTGGTATCCACCGTATGACTGTTCAGAGAAGACTGGATCTTTTGATTCAGGAGAATATCATCTCAAAACCAGTGTCTCGTTTTCCACGGAT
>JAEORS010000286.1:0-2765 GCA_016840795.1 Candidatus Thorarchaeota archaeon
TTGAGGGCCTTATAGTAGATGCAGATACAATCGGTCAGATTACAGATGCCATGGACAGGGGCAAGGTTGCTCGGACACCGTTCTGCACTACAGAGATGCAAGGACTGAGTTGCGATGAGGAAATCAAGGACAAGACCGGTGGTGAGATACGCGGTACCCGGATAGACATTGACGAAGAGGCCGCGGGAGTCTGTCCTGTATGTGGAAGGGTTGCTCAAGACGTTGTCTATATCGCCCGCTCGTACTAGTATACAGTTTTGGTCCTAGCGATAGGACCAGCTTTCCTCTTTTCTCCTCATGAACACACCTTTATTGCAAAATGACGCATGGACTCCAGTCAGGAGTGATGGTCCAACTGAAAGTCCTAGTCCCCTACAGCAACGCGTTGGCAAACGCTATCCAGCAGATTCTGGGAGATGAAGCTACAGTTGTCACATCTGAGAGAACAGCCAAATCTATGCTTGAAAACGCCATTGACGCAGATGTTGTGGCTTCAGGAAGAGTTCCGGGAGATTTCATATACAATGCGCATAACCTGAAAATGATCCAGTCTCTGGGAGCTGGCATTGACAAGATTGACCGTCAAGCTGTTCTAGACCGCGGTGACATAATTGTCTGCAACAATCCGGTGAATGCGCCAGAAGTTGCCGAATATGCAATTATGTTGCTTTTTTCCGCTGCAAAGCATATAATTACTAGCGACAAAACGCTACGCAAGGGCGACTGGACATATGGTTGGGGTGGTCCGAACCCAAACGTAGAGATTCGAAATAAGACCTGTCTCCTCATTGGACTAGGCAATATAGGATCCGAGATTGCAAAGCGTCTGAAGGGCTTTGATCTCACACTGAAAGCTGTGTCTCGAACCGGAACCAGTCCCAACAGTCAACTCGTAGATGGTGTTACTAGTCTTGAGAAGATGAAGCCATTTGTACAGGGAGCTGACTTCATTATTCTATCATTACCGCTTACAGACAAGTCAAAAGGGATGATCAATGAAGAGGTTCTTTCTTGGATGAAATCGACCACAATCTTGGTGAACATCTCTCGAGGAGAGATAGTGGATGAAACTGCTCTATTTCATGCGCTAAAGGAAAAGAGAATTCTTGGGGCCGCTCTTGATGTCTGGTGGAGTTATCCTCCATTTGGTAAGATTGAAACGAAGCTCCCCTCCAGCTGTTTTCCTTATCATAATCTGGATAATTTAGTGCTATCCCCGCACCGTGCTGCTTACTCCCTTAACACGGAGAAGGCGCACGTAAAGTACACCGGAGAGAATATTCTGCGATTCATCCGTGGAGAAAAGCCTCACCATGTTGTTGACATGGCCCTAGGATACTGACCGCGCCAAATGAGCAGTTTTACAGGTGCTTTTCAATGTAGATACACACGGAAAACTAGGAGCAAGATCCATCAACTCGGTATCGTTTAATGGATTTCATCGGAGTAGTGATGTATAGTGACTGAGAGTCAGGTCTTTAAGGAATATCTCAAAGCAGACAACAACCACGACTCAGGGGACATGAGAGTGAGTATAGAACGTCTTTCAGACATTCCAGGCGTCGGTGACAAGGTCAAGAAGGCTCTCGTCGACCATTTCGGCAGCGAGGCTGTGGCCCTCAAGGTCATCACAGATTCACGCGTCGACTTAGTTGCAGCGGCACCCGGAATTGGTAGTAGACAGGCAATCAATATTGTGAAGGCTGCCTTTGAGGTTCAGTTTGGCGCCAGTTCGAATACGATATTACGAAGCACAGACGTGAGGAAAATATTCGAGTCAGTCGTGGGAATAATCCGTGGCTACACCAATACGGGCTACGCGCGGGACAAGCTCATATTATATTTCCCTCTTCCTCCAGACAAGATTGATGTCATTCACGAGCGCCAGAAGTACTTCTCAGACGCCATAGATATGGCATCCAGGCTGAAAGATGAGCAGAAAGAAGCTCTCAAGATCAATCTGACCCAGGTTCGTGGTCTCTATAGACGAGTGAAACCCCGCCGATTGGAAGGCAGGGTGATAATCACTAACGATGAAAAGGTGTTTGACACACTTGTGTCTGAGGGTGTGGATAGATGGTGCCCAGTCTATGTCCTTTCTGAGGGTGAGAATGCTGCAGACTACGCTAAAGGATACGATCTTGTCCTCTTCATCTCACCACTAGGAGTATATGATGACACAGTGGATATGCTAGACAATGTGGAAATACTGGGGAAGGATTGGACACTGGATGACATTCTTCCTGAGCGAACTATAGGTTTCTACTCCAGAAACTATAGAGTCATCGATGCCTCATCCAAACTTGCCAGTGCATTCGACACTTTACCATCCAATGAATCCGTAGAGGGATTTGTCAAGAGTTTGGATTTGGAGAGTCTGAAAGAGGCCGGGGAGATTCTGAAGAGCATCAATGAAGAAGGGGAATTAGCTGAGAGCGTTGACAAGGAGCTGGATAGGTACCGGAAGGCTGTGAAGGCCTTTCCGACGGCAATCGCAGAGACCGAGGCCTGGCTGAACGAGGAGATCAAGAGTCGAATTTCGAAGAGTGAGGTCACCCTTGGAGGTCAGCAGATTATTAGCATACTCCAGTCAGCTGACATGGAGGGGGCTGATGGAAGTGCCCTCAGAAATATGCTTCCTGTTGAAATAGTAGAAACATTCACTACGACAGTTCAGGAGTCTGAGGACAAGCTTGCCGAAATGCTTGGCTTGAACATGAAAGAAACTGACTGGGTCGTTGGAGTGGTTAGTGAGGAGATATCGC
>JAEORS010000052.1:0-10426 GCA_016840795.1 Candidatus Thorarchaeota archaeon
TGATCGAGCAATATCGAAGAGAATCTCGTCGTCGTTTGGTTTACCGAGAGCTAAATTCTGAATCGCAGAAAGACCGTCGTCTAGGGAGAGGGATGCACACAGGATGTCCCTCAAGATGACGATCAGCATCGACTCCAATTCAGCCTCTCCTCAAAAGCTGGATAACCTTCGGCACTATGCCGCTTTAAAGTCTTCACGGAAGGCGATTGTCATTCAATTACGAAGTCATGCCAGACTCTTGAGGTCTCTGTCCCCCTCATTCTCTCCATTCGAATCTTGTGAATGGGAACAGGGTCTGCCTCCTCAATCTTGAAACGCAGTACCGCATCTGCCATGTATGAGAATGTGGCATAGGTCTTCTCGTCGTGAACGCCCTCCTCTAGAACGAACATTATGCTATGAGAGCTCTGAGTCACTCTTCCGCTGAGTCGCTGAACTGCCCTTGGCATTGTGACTGGACTTGAGTGGAGTATCAGAGTTGAAAGACTATCCACAACAACTCGGGCCACAACCAAGTCATCCAAGACCTCTGATAGAACAATGCCGAGTTCGCTAATATCATCGACTTTGGAAAGCGACCGTGTAGAACTGGACGTCGGTGCTCCCATGCGCTCCGAGTAGCCATCGATGAAGACAAACTGACCAGACTTCTCATAGGCATCTACTGACCAGCCATGCCGACTCATGTCGTTCCTGACCACTCGCGGAGAAACATCAGTTGTTACAAAGACGGCTGGAAAACCGAGCTGTAGTCCGTCGTAAAGGAATGCTTCAGCATAGGTCGTCTTCCCAGACCCTAAAGGACCGAGAAGCATGTAGGACACCTGAGTGAGCTGCCCAAACCTAACCAGGTCTCCTATCATGGGCCGAGCCTTTGCAGGCTCTGCGGTTCTTGACATTGCTTCGTCACCCAAGGGTCATACCTCGTCCACAATTGAACCTCAAGCACCTGGGCTGATCTCAGCAGGCCAGACGCGGATTCCTTCATCAGTGATTCTCATGGAATGGATTCTAGAGCTATGTTTGGAACCTCTCAGTTTAAGCACTTCGATTGATCTTGACCTCGATTGCTGGCTAATCATCTCGTTATAGAGTACCAATACGCCCGAGGCCAAGAATGCTTCGATATCAAAGACACCTAGTCCATCGTGCTGAGCAGGAATCTCGCTCGTGAGAAGAAGAGTGGCGCCTGTACGAGTAATTGAGGCGGTGAGCTTGAAGAACTCCTCACGGAGAATGTCTCGGCTCCGGAACTTGTAGGCAAGAATGGCCAAGGTGTCAATCACGACTCTCTTTGCTTTGATCTTATTGACATGGTTAAGGATGATGGCCTCAAGACCTGACAGATCGAAACTGGGATACTCTCCTATCTTGACTGGTGTAACTTCTTTTGACGGTGAGAGGTCCACTACGGAGAGCTTGCCCTCTTTTTCTAGGGCCGCCAGGTCCATTCCAAATCGCATCATATTCCTTCTGATGAGATGGGGAGGTTCCTCGAGCGTCACGAGGACTCCAGGTTCGTCGTACTCGGTGGCACCCTTGTAGAGAAACTGATTCGCCAAGATGCTCTTTCCAGTTCCTGCCCTTCCGGCGACCAGAATGATGTCACCTTTCGGAAAACCTCCTTCAATCAAATCGTCTAGTCCCGGTATCCCTGATTTCACTCTTTCAATCTCAAAATCACTCATTGTGACGCTCTCCTCTTCGCACTCACTTTCGCTCCCAGGAACATCTTCATAATCATGTCAGGTTCTGGGATTCCTGTCACTGAAACGCCGCCAATCATTATCGTTGGAAGGGCGAAGACACCGTACTTCTCAGCCGCTTCCGGATTCTTACTCACATTAATAATCTCCAACTCAAACAGACCAGCACCAAAGCCCTCAAGAGTCTCAACCAAGACCTCTTCGGCTCTGGGGCAGAACGCGCAGGTATCGGACTTGAACAGGACGACCCGGATTGGTGGACCGTCGTCCTCCTCCTTGTTCGGGGAGTCCTTTGACTCTGCTTTGTCTGCCAAACGCTAGCACTCCTGTGACTAGGGGATGATTTGGGGAGAAGCCTGAGAGTTAACTTGAATGTTTTGACGACTTAGTCTTGCTGTCGGCGCCGCAAGATTTCACCTGTATCCGAGAACACGTCGTATCTTGGTGGAAGCCTTGCCAAGTGCTCTCGAATGATAGCGTACTGCCTTGGGCATGATAGCGGCAAGAATCAGCGCCTGCTTCTTATGCGAGGCAATCTTCTTGAATACGGCCTTGCCAGCAGAACAACGGATGGATATGTCCTTCAACTCGCCTAGTGAGAGCTCGTCGCGCATTCTCTCAACTGTCGAGGCAACGTAACCGGACATCGCGGCGACCACCTCTCTATTGGTTGTGGGGGAGGCCGCCGAAGCCATAAGGAGGCCGTCATCCCTAGCTAGGATAGACGCGATGAAACCACCGTTCCTGTTCATCTCTTCCAAGACTTCTGCCAGTGCCCTATAGTCGGGTCGCTCCATGGTCAATTACTCCGGCCCATAGCGTGAGTCGATTTGCGCATTCTCCTATTAAGCGTGATGGATGTTGGTGTTTCGAAAGACTTGTCCTACCAGTCTTTACAAGGTGACATGGCAGAGATTATCAACATTCGCCGCTTTCGATAATCAACAGAATTACAATTTTAAGATGGATTCAATAATCCGAACCGACTAGGAGTCCACCTTATGTCAGCCGAGTTTCGTTTCAAAGTGGTGATGCTTGGTGATGGAGCTGTGGGGAAGACAGCTCTGACCACTCGATTCACTCAAGGTAGCTTTGAGGCGGACTACAAGAGGACAATTGGTAGTGATTTTGCGATAAAGAAGCTCGAGTTTGATGATCTAGACGTGAATGTGACAATACAGGTCTGGGACTTGGCTGGCCAACCTCGATTTGAGGTAGTTCGCCAGGGGTTCTATCGTGGAGCTCGTGGAGGCCTACTTGTCTACGATGTGACCAGACGACGAACCTTTCTGAACATCGACAGCTGGAAGGAAGAGTGTTTCAAGAACCTCGGATACACAATACCACTCGTGGTGGTAGCTAACAAAGTAGACCTGGCCGATAGAAGAGTGGTTCCAACGAGCGATGGGGCGGGGTATGCCAAGAAGAACAAGTCCCTATATGTTGAGTCCAGTGCTCTCACAGGGGAGAATGTGGAAGCCGCCTACGCCTCGCTCTGCAGGACCATGATTGAGGATGCCAAGGAAAGAGCCAAGGCTGCGAATCACTAGGGTCTCTGGACCACTGGGGATTCCAGCAAAGGTCAGTCATAGCAAGTATTAAGGCAGGCTCCACTGCCAACTTTGCTGGGGCAAGGTGGACAATGGCAGAGAAGGACGAAAGGACACTTACTCAGGCGCTCGGA
The DNA here is from genome assembly GCA_016840795.1 of Candidatus Thorarchaeota archaeon. GTDB lineage: Archaea > Asgardarchaeota > Thorarchaeia > Thorarchaeales > Thorarchaeaceae > SMTZ1-83. Next base: position 3,391 of record JAEORS010000052.1, read on the forward strand.
GGTGGAGAGGCGCTTCGCGGTCTCAAGAAGGCTATGAAGAGAATCTTCAAACCTGAAGAGGACCTGCTACAAAAGACACTCTCCCAAATCACCTCTATCCAGGCATGCAAGGATGCAGCCCTCACTGGAGAAGAGGATGTGAGACTCCTAGCAGTGTGCCGCCTTGGTGACTTCGGTTCAGAGGCCAGGGAGACTCTGGAACTGAGCCTGAACGATGGCAGCCCAGTCGTGCGTGTCGCCGCGGCGGGGGTCATTGCAAACCTTGGCAACAAGAATACCGTTACTGCCCTAGAGAATCACCTTGCAGACAATGACGAGAATGTGAGGGAGGCTCTGGAATTCTCAATTGGATGGCTCGAGGCACACGGAGAGAATGTTCCGTACGCGGAGAATGTGCGTCCCACAATAGATGAAGCAGAGATACTTGAGGTAGAGTCCACGCCCACTCGTACTAGTGATGATGTAATCGTAAGCAGCGGAGTATCAATCTCAGACAATGTCTTGGAGTTCAGGGTCACAGTGACCAACGAGAGTGAAGAGTTGGCAACAGATGTGACAATCACTCTCCTCTCATATCCTGCGGACAGCCTGCAACTTCTTGGAGAGAAGACCCAGACCATTGAGTCTCTGAAACCGGGCGCTCGCGGGACGCGGATGTTCTCCTTTGAGATTGGCTCAGAGGCGATTGAGGGTGAAATCATCACCTCGGTCACCTTCTATGATAGCTCCTTCGATAAGGTGACAGCCAAGGCAGGCAATTGCTTTGTGAGGTCCCTCTACAGTCAGCTTAGGCCCTTGGAGATATCACTCGACGAATTCTCCGACATGAGGAAGGGTAGGGCCTATTGGAACAGAGAGCATGTTGTAGAAGCGACCCCGAAATCACTATTCAAGTTGACAGAAGACATTCTCAAGAGAAAGAATCTCCATCCGCTTCGTGTCGAGTCCGAGAAGAAGGAAGACATGTTCATGGGAGTAGTGGTTGGAGCAGGTATGGGTAGATACACTTCCGCGAAAGTTGCTGTGACTCTCACCTCCGTGGGTCATGCAAAAGGGGATCTGAGTAAACTGCGCATAGATGTGATCTCAGACTCCTCTGAGCTACTCCAGATTGCTGCAAGTGAACTGTTTGAGAGTCTGCAGATTGCGATTGGCGCAGACAAGTAGACTCAGGTTCCGGTGCCCAGGAGCTTCATGAGAGTCACATCGCTAAGAAGCCCGAGCTTCTCAGCAATCTTGTCAGCAGCCTGCACTGCAGGAGAGTCATCAGACAGCTCCGTCAGTGGAGCCCCAAGGTAGTTCAACTTGGCAAGTTCATCATCGTTCGGAATCATTCCTGCGAAGAAGAGTCCCTGCTCCTCCAGTCGGTTGACAAGCTCATCTTCCATTCCCGGAGGGAATCTATTGCCAATGACAACGACCTTCTTGAAATCAATGTGAACCTCTTTGGCCAGGTCTCTAATTCTCAAAGCTGCTTCATAGGCTGCTCGTGACGGGTCAACCACAATGATGAGAACGTCCACGTTCCTGTCAGTTCTCCGGCTCAGATGCTCAAGACCGGCACTCATGTCAAGGAGTGTGAAGTCATAGTTCCTGCTGAGTGTATCCAGAATCTGGGTGAGTAGACGGTTGACATAGCAGTAACAGCCCTCTCCCTCTGTGCGTCCCATGGCCAAGAAGTCGTAGAGCTCACCCTCAACCAATGACTCGTAGATCTCACCCTCCAGAATGTCCTGCTTGGTGACGGCTCGTGAGATTGAGCCTTCGTCGATGCTCTGTCTTAGCTTGGTTGCAATCCCCCCAACGGTAGAGGAGACCTCCACTCCTAGTGCCCTGGGCAGATTCATGACCGGGTCGGCGTCCACTACAAGAAGTGATCTCTTGGTCTTCTCTGTGAGGATTCTCGTGAGCAGTGCCGAAATCGTTGTCTTGCCGGTTCCTCCCTTTCCGGATACCGAAATCACTAGACGTTCTCGCATAGTTCTCACTCTCTGAAGCAAGTCTCTCTGACTCTTGTATGCCTGAGCGGGTTGCTATCAGTCCTCTTTCCACTTACCTAGTTGAAGGTACTTGGGTATTCCGCTAGAGTCCTGCGGACCCACCTTCACTGTCCAGCCTGAAACTTCCTCGGTCTCACCACTGATTCGTGCTGCCATTCCGGGGCTGATTAGCGTCTTATGCTTGACCTTATCCGCAACTCCGTATTCTTCAAGGGCTTCTGCGACTTTCTCTGCGGTCAGTCTTCTACCTGCGACAGCCGACTGAACGCTCATTCCCTCAGTGTCCACGACGAGAAGGTATGCGTCAACGCCGCCTTGTTTGATGTCGCTCTCTACCGTGAAATAGGTCAATGCAAAGTTGGTCGTATACATTACTGGTGAGTCTGGCCCGACGTTGCCAAACTCCTGAAGCCCAGCCTCAACAGCAACTGGTTTGACGGGATCTGTGTACAGGTTACTCCTCAGGAAAGCCAGGGGCAGGTCAGTCCACATGTCCAGACTGTGAAGGATTACTAAGTCGGAGTATCTGACAATCATTGACGCAGCCACCAAGACTTCGTCCCATTTCGTCAGCTCAGGAGCCTCACCTTCCTTGTAGTCTGCCCATACCGATATGGGCGTCGATAGCAGAGGATATCCCAGGAGCTCATTCTCTTCAAGTGTCGCAGACCTTCTGAGCTGAGTGAAGTTGTCAACCGTTGTTCCAAGGCCCACTCGTGAGGCTGTGCCAGGGTCAAGCACGATTTCTTCGACACCCATTGCTCGAAGCGTGGACACAAGACTCGATAGATTGTCAAGTCCTCCTGGTGCGTATGCGACCAAGGGAAGACCATGCTTGACAGCAATCTCTCCCACTTTAGACCATGTGTCCAAGGTCGCAGCATAAAGAAGTGGGCGTTTGTCTGCGATAGCCTTCGCTGCAGCACCCAGCATCTCAGGACTCAGTGAGCACAAGATGATTGGCCAGTCAGTGAGTTCTGCTAGCTTCTTGGCTGCTTTAGCAAACGTTTCAGGATTCTGTGATACACCTCGTAGTGCTATTCCATCCAGCCGGAGATTCTGTCCGATGTACACGTACGTCCATTCTTCGATGGTCTTTACTCTCTGGGCCATTGCATCGGCGTCTAGGTTGTCAGCTACATCAATGAAGAAAGCAACAGGGTTAGTATATCTCAGGTCATGTCTATACAGGACTAGTTTCCCACCTATTGCGGCCGCCTTGCCGCCGACGCCTATGGTCACTTCTCTAACAGGTGGTCGAATCAGCTCCTCCAGCTTGGCCAACTTCTTGGCATATTTAGCCTCTTCATAGAGTGGTGTGCATGCAGACATTCGCACGGTATACTCTGCAAGCTTGGTGGCAAAGGCCATGCAGTTGGCTTCCCCGCACTTCTCGCAGTTGGTTCCGGGGAGTAGGGGATAAATGTCCAATGGACCTGCAAGCTTTGCCATTAGGCTCCCTCCGGTATCGACAGTGTAGTCCAGTCGGCGTACTCGTCTACAGGAATAGGCCGTCTCTCTCGCAACCACTCAATCAGGTCGTGTACCGTCTTGATTGCCGCGGGGTGCATCATCATAAACAGATCATTCCCTGCGAGCAGTAGTGAGAGTGCTGTGACACTCTCCCATATCGGTCCTCTGAGCTCCCGGGGACCAAGTATAGGGGACTTCATCCATGCTTCTCTGGCAGCCCAAGCATTCGTAGTACCAGAACTGATTGGATACTGAAGCTCGCCGTCACCCATCAAACCTGCAAGTCGCATTCTCTGCATCATTGTGAATGCATACTCTAGACCGTAGCCAAGAGCTGCTGTGGTTGGATCTATCACAATCTGATCAGGCGTGACCCAGTCAATGAGTCTACGATTCAACTCCTTCTGGTCGTTAATATCAAGAGATGTCCAAGACAGAACCACTTGGTCGTGTTTCTTCGCAGCTTCAGCAATCGGCTCATAGACGTCCACGGTCGCCGAGCATAGGAGTGTCCGTTCGCCCTCACAGACCTCAGCGGCCTTTGCCAGCACTGGCCCGTCCTTCTCAGGATCTCCTGCAGAGCCAATTAGAACAGGTACTTTCACGGCCTGTAGAACCTCTTCCACCGTCTTTGCAGCCTGAGCGGGAGTTGTGTCACCGAGCTGTCGGTCTGTACTAATCAGATGTATCGTAATCAAATCTGCACCGAACTTGTTCACGCAGAGCTTTGCCCACTCGGCAGGGTCCTCCATGACCTCTCTGTAGTGTGTCTTGACTGCCTTGGCCAGAGAGATTGGCATGTCAAACACATCGGCCGCTATCACGGGAGGGTTCTTTGGGGGTGACTGGAACAGGTCCCAAGCAGGAGCTGTGTGTCCCCCAATGGTCACCGAGTTGCTCCGAGTACCTCCTTCTTTCTTCGTAGCACCGATGGTGATCTCGCGAATTACTCCGGGATATTCACCTAGGGGAGTCTTGAACGAAGAGGGTATCAGAGATTTCGGCATCTCAATGGCGGCCTTGGCCGCGGCGTGTGCCAACCGCTGAACCATGGGACGAAGGGCAAGTCTTAGCTCCTCGACCTCAATGGTGACATCTTCAAGCTCTAGTTCTCCGTAGTCACCAAAGATGTCGTCCAATGATTGTCCTCTCTGCTCCTCACCTGTCATTTCTTCTTGTCACCCTTGCCTGTCTTTCGAATTATGACCTTCTCTGCGTAGATCTTGGCGTTCTTGAAGATGATCTCTAGTCCGCCTCCTACACCGCCAACCATGGCAGTAAGCTCACCGGGGACTGAAACATAGTCCTCTCCAGCCACAGCGGCCTCAACAATCGCCGCTTCCTCCTCCTCCTCAAGCTCCACCCATCTTTCGACCACGGGGTGATTCTGCTCCTTGAGATAGGTCTTGAGGTCAGTAATGCTCATCACCTCATTCTCTGTTGGAATCTTGTCACGGACATCTTCAGGCAAGAAGTCGTAGACTCGTTTCTTGACCGAGTCGGGGAACCAGACAATACGATTCCAGCCACCATCTACCTGGAGGAACTTCGGTGAGCGCATGTACTCGATGGAAACGCCATGAAAACCAGGGACCTGACGGCCACCAGCCGTCGAGTCTGCCATACTTGAGAATGGAAGACCGTTGACGGTATCGCCCTTGAAGTCTCTATGCACAATACCCAGACCGTCCACTTCAGGAATCACGAAAGCGATTGCTTCGAAGCAACCGCAGCTCGTATGAGGCTTCTCAAATGCACTATAGAGTGCAACAGATGTCACCTTCCCAAGAGACTTCTCGGCGTATATCTGATTGACTCCTTCATATTCACCTTTGAAGTCGTCAATGGTTTCTCCCTTTGGCATAGAATAGAGAGGCCCCTTTGGATCAACACGGGCTGCAGCTCGACCATCGAACCAGCTGATTGCACCACAGTTTGCATATCTTTGAGGAGTGATTGTGCAAACGTGGGTAGGGGCGAATGACTGACACAATGAGCAACCATAGAATGTGTCAACGTCAGTATCGCTAAGTCCTCTGGCACGGGCATCACGTTCATCGTACCTCGTGAGAGCCTGGTCGTACATCTCAGACACCCTATCAGGATCGGTCATGAACGTCACCTGGATCTTCTCGATGATGGTCATCTCACTCTTGAAGAGCCGAATGAGTACCTTGCCAAGGAACTCCAGAGTGTTGAATCCCTTATCGAATGACCTCTTATTCAGTCGGATCCAGATGTCGTACCTCTGGTTCAGGTGCATCATTCCCTCCACGAAGTTCACATACTCGTGTATTCGTCTCTCTATCACACCCTCAAGGTCAGGTTCTATCTCCTTTCCGGCAACTTCTATATAGATGCCGAAGGGGTGAAAGCTCCCTTCCTCCATGTCCTTGAGGTCCGGACCAAGGATTGTGACTTTCTCATCCTCAATCTCATCCATCTCACGAGCCAGAGCAAGCTCAAACTTCTTCTCCATCTTAGGGCCGCCGAGCTCGACAAACATGTCCTTGCCTCTTACTCGCTCACCTTCGTATACAACACCTACATCTACAGGAATATCTTCAAACGACATGTTACTTACCTCCTCCAACGAACTCGAGGATTTCATCTAAGAGGGCGTGCCACTGCTTCTCCTTCATATTCGGGATTGACCAATCTGCATGTGGTTGATAGTAGCGCCCCAGGGTTATCCTCCTGAGATGGGTCCCGAAGTTCATGATGCCAGACAGCATCGTCCATTGCATATAGTACGGAATGCCGTATACCAGAACCATGTCATGCGGCCCCTTCTCGTGAGGTCCTTTCCAAGTTTCGTCCTGAAGATAGAAGGCCAATTCCATTGCGCCCATGGACTTAGCTCCCTCGAAACCCTTCTCAATGAAGGATTTGATGGCACCTCCTGTTGCGACAACCGGAATCTTGCCGGCTTCAGACAAGGCAATGGCATAGTCAATCATGTCACCCTTTCCATGCTCCATGTTGACAGCTTCTGAACCCACAATCAGTAGTGGCTTCTTCATCTTGCCTAGGTCCCGCTTCAGTTGGGCAGCTTTGGTCAGAGACTTCGCACTATCAGGGCCACATATCTCTCCGGTCTGCCAAGGCACTGGTCGCATTACCATTACTTGCCACCTCCCATGACCATCTCCTTCAGGAGCGTCGGGTCTGGAATTGTACGTTCCTTCCACTTGTTCTCCTTCATCTGAGCATGTATCTTATCCTTCAGGGTGATTGGAATGTCTGTTTCACGTCTGATGTATTTCCAGACATCCTCAGGGAAGAACCCGTAGGCTTTCTCGTGAATGTCGATATAGTGACTCAGCTTAATGGACCGTCCCTTTCCAGTGTCATTGGGCCTTATGCATAGCTTTGCAGTCATCACATTGGCCTCGTCAACGGTTTCCGCAGCATAGAAGAGATGCTCGGGACCAGGCGCAGTGACAACCCGCTCTCCCGTACGTGCATCATAGACGGTCCAAGCGCGTTCCTCCTCTGCCCTCCCGAGTAGCATCCTGCGGTACTTTGACCCGTGTGGTCCCACGATCACAGGCACACCAAGT
>JAEORS010000287.1:0-2715 GCA_016840795.1 Candidatus Thorarchaeota archaeon
CTTCTGAGACATGGCACCCCAAGATATTCCCACAGCACCCACGCGATTATGGATGTAGTCGGCGATCTCTGCGTAGTTGCCGCGCAAGTTCCTCTTGGCAAAGATCGCGGCGATCTTGATTGCAGCACCGGCAATGTGAGGGTTGGAAACGCATGAACCTACGTTGACCACACATCCTGCATCGAACTCACCGCCACGTCGCTCGTAGATGGATTGACCATTCTCGTCTCTCACGTGTCCAGCTGATACTGCTGCACAACCAGAGGTCAATATGATGTACCTACGCTTGGCGAACTCCTCCGCCATTTCGTAGATGTCCGCGCCTCCACTAGGATAGTTGGCACAACCAACATGGGCAATCACTCCCGGTATCTCACCGAAGACGATGGGCTGTCCAACGCTGCGTATCTCGGTGTCCTGAATTGCGCCTCTGCCAGTACGGACTTTGAAGGTCTCGTTCCTACAGTCTTCCTCTGCTGCAACAACCATCCAGCTATGCAAATCATAGTCGTTGGGACATGCAGATTCGCACCTTGCACATCCAATACAGTTGCGATAGACATCACGTAGCGGCTCGAAGTTACCAGTCTGAGCTGCCAGAACAGCCTCCATCACTGGTTGGTTGTTTGGACAAGACCGAATGCACTCGCTGCATTTCTTGCATTCTTGAGCCATCTTCTGAATCTGCTTCTTCGTCGGGAAGAACTTCATCTTCCTTCTCTTTGGCATGACAGCGAGGGCTACTTTAGTAGCAACAGCACCAACTTTGTGATGATCAGGGATATAGGCGCCAGGTATCTTCCCGGACACAAGCTCCTCCACAATCGAGTCGATCGAATCGTCAGACCGGTCCGGTAGTCCCATTACTGCTTTGTCGCACGTCGATATGACTGGTGCCTTTACTTTCTGAGCCTCAGTGACCACGTCAGTCCGGATACACTGCTCGTCCACTACGATGACATCGGCCTTGCCGCTCCGTATGTACCTAAGTTGCCAGGAGATTGGGCCAATTACCTTGGCATTTGGATCGCGTCGCGTCATGTCCCACGCGGTGCAACACATTCCACCGACCTCAACCTTGGCTCCAAGTTTCTTCTCAGTGATGTAGTCAGTTATTGAGGCCGCTGGAACAATGTTATGACCAATTGCTAGAATGATAGCCTTGCTTGTGTCCATCATCCCTATGCCCGAGTCAACAAGCGGCGCTTCCGGATCGGCTTGCGGGAAATCCATAGTCGATATCTGAACCAGGTCTGCAATCTCCATACTGACTTGATCTATCATCCCAACATGGAGAACCTTACTCTCGAAATCCAACCAGCTCCCCTCTTGACCAGTATGAGTTGCGGAGAGTGTGTGCGCCAGCTGAGACTCACAATAGTCCAGGATTATGCTAGCGTCTTCTAGCGTCTTAGGGCGCATTCCTGTGACCAGACGGGAAACTGGTGCGTGTATCTCGGTACCCGGACCTTGAATAAGCTCGGTACGAGGACCGTGTTCCTCAATCAAGTGTTCAACCAGATGCCGAGCATGAGCGAGGTGTGCCGCATTGCCTATATTGGCCGCTGCCAGCACAATACGTGCCTGCTGACCCTTCATATCAATCCCACAAGCGCCCCGCTTGTCACCAGACAGGTCGCACTTGCCAAAGGTACATAGACAGCATACCTGGCAATAGGGCATGTAGGAGGGATGGTACTTCGACAAGAGCTTGTGATCCCAAGACCGGAGACCGGTGGGGCCAGGCATCGGGGTTGGGCCCATGGGCTCATCCCACTCGTCATCAATCACCTGACCGATCCGGACCTCAAGGCCCTTGAAGACTCCCAAGCCGGTCCTTGCTTCATCGGCTTTGAAGTGTGCTTTCTTTTTCATGATGCATACAAACCCTGTGGCTAATGTCCCGTCGTGACGCAATGGCCCATAATAAGGTTATGAATAGGTCTGAGAGCTTCGGGGAATGTGTGAAATCAATCGTTAACCAAGGACCATTCTAATGTTTCAGCAAATGATTCAACGCTGGTTGGAAGATACAGAGATGTAACGGGCCAATGAACGATTCAGGTTCCTGCTTCTTGAAGAAGCCGCTCTTTGATTGCGCGTATTGCATTCATTCCAGAGGAGTGGGGATTCAAGTCGATTGGTGCCATGCCTTTCCTGTCAGCCTCCTTTACTGAATCATCCAACGGGACCATTCCGAGCAGCGGAATTCCCTCAGATTCCACTCTCCGGCTAATCATCTCCTCATCGTCAGGTCCGGCCACTTTATTGCCCACAGCCAAGATCCGACCAACGTTTATGTCAGTAGCAAGCTTCTTGATCTTCGCGAGAATACTCAGGGACCGCCGTCCCGGTTCAGTGACGACAATGAGAGCATCCATGCCCTTCGTGGTACCCCTTCCGAGGTTCTCAACGCCAGCATCCATATCCATTACAAAGGCCTCATCTGTACCCAGAACGAGATATCGCATTAGTGCCTTGAGAAGCGTGGCGGACGGACACATGCATCCAGAACCACCTGTGTCAACAGTGCCCGCCACCAAGAGAGTTACATTATCTGGACCAGAGATAGCGAATTTCTGTGCAAGGTCGTCGACCTTTGGGTTGAGCTTGAAGACCTCTTTGTAAGAACCTGCACCCGATATCTCTAGTCTCTCCTTGAGTAGTCCCTCATTCTCTGTAAGAGGTACTATCTTCTCGGCTTCTTCGAAGGGA
>JAEORS010000053.1:0-10345 GCA_016840795.1 Candidatus Thorarchaeota archaeon
AAGGAGCAACTCTTCAAAGTCTCTCTTGATGCTGCTCCACCCCACTGCCTCAGTCAAGCTGACTGCAAATCCCAGATCAGCTGTTGTCATCTCCCTGATTTCCAAGGACCACTTTCTCCTTTGAGATTTCCACAAGCAGGTCTACAGGGGACCTGAAAAGTCTCTCCTTGGTCATGATATGGTCGATGAAGTACTACTCGACCGTTTCAGGAGCAATGTATAAGTCATTCTCACTGTTGCTCACTTGGAATATCAAGAAGCCGACTACTGACATCAAAGCGGCGTAGAGCATGATTGGCACGTAGTCGGGCCAAATTGAATAGAGCACGGCAGCCATGACTGGGCCAAGGACCATGGAGATGGACATGGTAGAAGTGAGCAGTCCTGACGCGGTTGATCTGTCCTCATTGCGTTCTGTTACATACTTCAGTGCACCAACATATAGACACGCCCACGCAAAACCCAGAAGAAACTGTGATGGGATTATCTCCACTATGTTGGTAGCGAGGGTGAACCAGAAGAAGGTGACAGCCGAAGATAGCATGCCCACCTTGATCAGAAGCCTATAGTCGATCCGGTCAGTCAATGCAACCATGACGACGACCTGTGCGATTGAGTTGCTTGCCTGCACCACGGCGACCATAAAGGGGTTTCCTCCAAGGTCCGTGAGAAAGAGAGGCCAGAGAGTCCAGATTGCTGACGCACTACTGTGACGTGTTAACACCGCGAGGTAAACGGACCAGTTGCGTTTGAGAGTTGCTAGCGGGAAGCGTGGAACATACACCACAGGTCTCTCGAGGCGTGGTAGTGTCATGGCTGTTCCAAACGCGACCGCCAAGAAGATTGACGACATGAGAAACGCATAGTATATGTTGAATCCCGCCGCGAAGCCTGCAAGTAGAGTACCTGCCCCCCATCCAACAGCACCAAAGGATGCGAATCTTCCCATCTTCATCTCGGATTCATAGGCGTGGGCCGCAAGAGCACCTGGATAGATACCGACTGAAAAACCTCCAACTACCCTGACTATGAACAGGACCTCTGGAGTATTCGCCAGTAGAAGAAATCCGAAGCTTGCCGTAGAAACCAAGAAGCCGGTCCTGACAACAATCCGCCTACCATAGATATCCCCTGCTCTCCCGAAGATGTAGCTGGAAAAAAAGGAGGCTGCCGCATAGGCGCCCACGAGAAGGCTTACAAAGAGCTCGTCAGCACCCAGAGTGTCTCTTGCCAGAATGGGGATGTATGTGAATGCGGAGAGCATGGCTGCCCCCGACATCATCTGGATTGTTTCAGTCTTCAAAAGGCGGTCACTTGAATTTCGAGCCCAAGTGCCCTCCTTTTAATCGTATTGCAGGTCGCAAGGCTGTGTGGATGCATCGCTGCGAGCAAAGGCTTTTCTAACTATGATTCTATCATGAGCATGAGAATGGGTGGTCGTAAACAGGTATGGTCTCTCCTCGGGTCAAATTCATAGCAATCACGATAGATGAGCTGCTCCTGGTTCCCTTAGTCATTGCCATAGTCTACTACTTGGCTCCAGAATGGACTATTCCCGTCGCATTGATAATGGTGATAGGAGCTGCCATATTCGTCGCAGGAAAGTACTATCTCGTCTACGACTCTCTGCTAGAGGGATCCTACATGGTTTATGATCTTGAGGGGATGACAGGAAAGGTCATCGGTACGGTCACAAGCAGCTCGGGTAAAATCAAAGTTGGAGCCGAGATTTGGGATGCGCGCTGCAAGGACGGTGAGATTCCAATTGGTACTATGGTGCGTATTCTCGCTAGGGAGAGCATGACAGTACATGTTGAAGCAATCAGGACGCAGAATGACTAGACACCATGCTCCTACATCATGCTGATTCCATCAAGAAGGATGACACAAGTCGAATCGTGGACTCAACATCATCCATGGTCAGTGTTTCAAAGCTGCTGTGCGAGTATCTGCATGGGACCCCAACTGTGGCTGCAAGCTGCCCCTGCAATATCATCTGGGATCCATCAGTCGCATAGTTGTGATAGACTGCTCTTTGTATGGAGATGCCGTTCTTCTCGGCCGTTTCTATGAGTTGCATGTTGAGTCTGTGCGAGTAGTGCACCTGGCTGTCCTTTACCACTATCACTGGTCCTTTTCCTAGCGCGACACCAGCCTCTCCAGATGTGCCCGGGTAATCATCAGCTAGGCCCACCTCTAGGATGATTGCACCATCGATCTCTAGGTTCTTCGCCACAGCCGCTGCACCTTTTGCCCCGAGTTCTTCCATTACTGTTGACACGAACGTTACGGTAGGCCGTTGGCTTTTCTCAATCTTCGATAGATTCTCAGCAATCAGAATCATCATTGTGAGACCAACACGGTCATCGAAGGACTTACCTACCAAGTTCTTGCCTACCTTGGTGAGACTCGCATCGTATATGGCTGGGGTCCCTATTTGTATGCCCATCTCATGTATCTCTTCCTTTGAGGTGGCCCCAGCGTCCAAGAACACCTCTTCGTAACTTGGAAGCCTCTTCTTGCCCTCGGCACCAGCAATGTGTGCTGTCTTAACACAGAACGTGCCAGGAACAAGACCCTTCTCAGTCATTATTGAAACACGCTGGCCCGGAAGAAGTCTTAGATCAGGCATGTACCCTGTTGTGTTCCACTTCACTTGAAGGAACCCTGATGGATCAATATTGCTAATTAGGAAACCCACTTCATCCGCGTGCGACATAAGCGCATAATGTGGTTTTGTACCTTCTAGAGTAGCAACCAGATTCCCGATCTTGTCTTGTTGAACAGTGAAACCGATACTCGTAAAGTACTCCTGAACCTTGCGCTGAACAGACTCTTCGCGGCCCACAGGTCCTGGAGTTTCACTTAGTTCCTTCAACAGCTGGAATACTCTATCTTTCATTGTGCTCCTGAGAACTCCTGGGCTTGGTCTACTTAAGGAATCCCCCCAATTGTCCTCGGGGCTTTTGATTGTGAGGGTCTATCTTCGTCGTCTGTATACTACAAGGGCAATCACAATTACTACCCCCACGACAACCCCTACTACAACAATCATTTCAACAGGGATTGGGAGTATCGTTGAGTTCAATCCTTGAGCATAATAGATGTCCATCTCACCATCGCGCGCATCGCTCCATGCCACATGAGGAACTTCATTCTCGTCTAGTTGAATTCCCAGGTATTCTCCGGGTCTCGTGAACGAGCTAGCTGTTAGATCGTCAGCAATGGGGATTTCGCGTGAGAAGACTGGATTGTTTCTCCCTGCCCCTGTGAATTCCAGCGTTCGATATAACGGTAGATACGTGTTGTTCCTTTCATCATAGTATGCGATATGCAATCGTCCTGTAGGCCCTATCACTGCATCAGGATTCCATTGATTTCCAGTGGTTTCCTCATTGATCTGCGTTCGTGAACTCCAAGTTTCTCCGGAGTCATCCGAATAGCACAGATAGACATCCCATGAGTGGTCGTCAGGCTCATACAAATCAGACCATAGGAGATAGAGTCGGTCGGAATTATCGAATCTCAGTACAGGCAGTGTGGTCTTTCCTGGTCTTCCACCGGGGGCTGTGGCCGCAGAATGGTTGCCGCCTGTGTCAATCGCTCTTGGGCCGTCCCATGTTATGCCGCCATCAGCACTTCTTGACAGGAATATCGCCCCTTGTGTGTACGTACTATCAAGCCAAGTCCATGCGACAAAGAGCCCACCTGTGCTATTCTGCGCAACAAATGGCCCAACATATCCTGGATCCTCATCAATGACCGACATCTCCTGGAAAGTAGTTCCCCCGTCAGTTGATCGTGTGAATCGCACAGTTGCGTTTCCATCTTCAGCATCCACGTTGACATCATCGTAGACTACGTACACCGTGCCATCATCGCTGACCATCATCGTTTCCTTGTCTGCAAAGTATGTCCCATTGGATGCCCTTGCAGTAGTCCATGTGCTGCCGTAGTCTTCACTCTTGGCGACCGTTATCTGTGTGAAGAAGTCCGGGTTGCTCGTGTTCAGAAAATAGTCTGGCTCAAACTCCAAGTATGCGTAGTATATGGTACCGTCGTGCCAGTACAGCCAAGGATCTGACTGTTGAGTGAACTCTCCGCCAAACATCGGCATATCGAGGGGTTCTGTCCATGTTGTTCCTCCATCTACTGACTTCACGATACTCACCCTTAACCCGGGGCCGTTATGCAGGTCTGAATTCTTCCATCCTGCGAAGATCGTGCCATTGTCACTAATTGCTACCGATACCTCAACATGGTGGGCATATTGTGAGTCGTCTGTGGACAAGAGAAAGTTGGGCGAGAACGCCACAATCCCACCCTCTTCCTGACTCGATGTCGCGTGTCCAGTGATGACCAGATGTGCTGATGTCAGGAGCAGAATGATGGATAGCGTGCATCTTACTTTGGATGCTGTGAGAGTCTCCATTCTCAGATTCGACCTCCGCAACACACATCGAGCACGTCCTACAAGGGGAAGCGGCCTCGGTATTATTCTTTGGTTTCACGCTCCCTGCCTTCGAGATTGGGGTCATTCAATTGGTCATGTAGTGTAAAACTAACAGACCTCCGCTAATACCGGGGCAGTACCTGTGCATATATTGGCGAGTTGTAACAGTACAGTATGGCTCTTGAAGAGATTCTTCTAGGTCTAGCCATTGGTCTACTCGTTGCCGTCATTGTCTACCTAGCAATGAGTTGGCGGATTAAGCATCGAATTGCTATGGTAGAAGCAGAGTTCAGGACTCTGTGGGCTGAACAAGAGGGTGACATAAGAAGGGATGCCAGTAAGCGTAGTCGCTATGTGCTAAAGGGCAAGATTGCCGAGCACATGGTTCCCTTGTTGAGCGATATCTTCAGTTATAATCCTGCAGATGCGCGGTTCATCGGCGCACCCATTGACTACTTGATATTCGATGGTTACACCGCCATCAAGGATGGCAACTCGGACCTTCCAATCACTGTCATTCTGGCTGATGTGAAAACGGGTGAGGCTCGTCTTAGCAGAACGGAACGAAGGATCAGGGAGGCTGTTGAGGCTGGGAGGGTCAAGTGGGAGACGATTCGACTCGACTTCTGAAGATTCCGACGTCTTTCTCGCTGCATTCTAAGGCTGAGTGTTAAATGACGTTCCGCCAGACTTACATTGCGAGAATGATGTGTGAGCATCGTTGTATCTGAGGTGTTTGCGAGCGCGATGTTTGACATGTTTGAGCATAGACCCGGAGAATTGTGGGGTTCTGCCCTGCCTGAAACCAGGGAGAGCCTAGAGGCAATTGTGGATGCGGGAATCAAAGTGATGATATCCCTAGAATCAAGGTTCGGATTCCCAGACCTCACCGGATTCGAGCTTGAGCAGCATAATATTGACATTCCAGACTTCGGCATACCTACCACAGACAACGTGCGTGAGTTTGTAAAGGTAGTCAAAGACTCGCTAGACCAAGGCAAGCCTGTCCTTGTTCATTGTCTGGCCGGGTGCGGAAGGACTGGAACCATGTTGGCCCTGGCTGAAGTCTATCTGTATGACTCAATCGATGGTCGGACTGCGATTGAACGAGTCCGCGAATCTCGTCCATGTGCCATTGAAACAGACGGACAGGAAGAGGTTATCATCAAACATGCGAGAAATCCTATAGCAGACTTGAAGCCGAAATAACAGAAGAAGTCAAGGCTCAGACTACACGGCAGGGGCGTCGCAGAAACAATCCATCATCAATGCCCGGATGACGGCGTCATTCACAAGGCCCTCATCAGGGATGCCTTCTAGGACCACGTTGCAGATTCGTATCGTGGGGAGGCTTGTCACCACATCGTTACATCCGGTGCCTTTGTCCTCGCCCCTGTCTACGTCAATCTTACAGATCACTCCTTCAGACACTCCGAATTGAGAGATGGCCTCACCAAGAATCTCTTTTGCGACATCGCAGAATAGACAGGCTTTCCCAGTGTATAGGATTATGCATGCGCTTCTTCCGCATGCCGTCCTTCTGAGGCTATTTGATATCTGCATGGAGTGTGCCACGTCCATTCTACATCAGGTTATAATATAACATATTTAGTTATTATAAATCCTCGTATATCATAATATTCTCATTGAATCAAACCCAGATGGCATTTTCCTGCACTTCTGCGCATACTACAGTTGTCTTCTCAAGGCAATAAACCCGCATGTTACTCCGAGAATACAGAGTCCGGTTGTATGTCCTCTGGGAATCTGACATTCAGACATCGAACCGATTGACCGAAGCACATTGCGGAGGAGTCTTATTGAGATACTATTCAACTACGCCCATGTCCGAAACATATGAAGTGGTTCCAAAGTCCGAAACTGATTCTAGGGTATCAAGGCTGCAGAGCCTGCTTACTGATAAGGGGCTTAACGGAGCACTACTCATGTCAGTGGCTGAGTTATACTACTACTCGGGAATCGGAAGTCCTGGCGCGGTGTATGTCCCATCGGAAGGCGACCCGGTTCGCTTCTCAGAACGCAATCTAGATCTTGTCAAGACCCACTCTCCACTCACTGACATCCGACCCCTAGGTAGAATGTCAATGCTCTTTGAGAATCTTAAGGTCGAATCAGAAGCACAAATAGTGGTCGAAGGAGATGTCTTGCCATTCTCCCTCGTAACATTCCTCCAGTCCAAGGCCAAGGAAACTCGCCTTGTCGATGGAAGCAACCTGTTCAGACAGATTCGATCAGTGAAATCGGACTACGAGATCGAACTGATGGAGAGAGCTGCTGTTCTTGTTGACGAATCGTTTGAGTTCTGTACAGAAATCGCCAATCCGGATATGACAGAAGTAGAGCTAGCACTCAGACTCGACTCATGGATGGTCGAGAGAGGCCACGCCGGCTTCATAACCACCAGGTCTTTCAACATGGCGATGGTGCAGTACTCCTACGTGGTTTCGAGTGGGGGCTCTACTCTGAACACGTATTTCACACCGATATCGGGTCAGGGTCTCTCTCTCAAGTACACCTTTGGGTCCACACGGAAGAAACTTGGTAGGAACCGCCCGTTTATCGTTGACACCGTTGGCAACTGTCAGGGATATCTTTCAGACACCACGCGGACGTTTGTCTGCGGGCAGTTCATTCCTGAGATTCGTGACCAACTCGATGCTCTGTCACAGATCAAGCAGCTCATCACCAACTCGATGAAGCCTGGGAAAAGCTTGGGTAAGCTATATCGTGAAGTGATGAATCTTAGCGAGGAGCTGAGTATCCATGAGAACTTCATGGGTACTAACTCTGACAAGGTTGCCTTTCTTGGTCACGGGGTCGGTCTGGAGTTGGACGAACTGCCTGTCTTCTATTCAAAGGGTCCCAATCTCTCTCCTGGAAACACACTCGCGTCTGAACCCAAAATCATCATCCCAGGAGAGATCTTGTTGGGCATTGAAGACACGTACGCCATCACAGAAGAGGGTCACAAGATTCTCTCAAGCGCCCCCACAACTTTCGAGATCTGATTTCATATCCCAGGAGAAGATACCGGAAAGTCCGAAACAGCACGGTTGCGTGGAGTCAAGCCTTTCTGCCCTTATGATAATCACTGATCTCAGCATGATTCGGAACAAGCACTAGAAGCCGAGCCATAGCTAGGTTTGCACCGGTATCTCACCGCCTGAGTATCTAGTTCGCTTCTCATAGCTTCGACCCTAGGCGGCTACCGAAATCCAATGCATTCGAAGATTCATTCTCTGCTAGTGGCCCCTTTCTGTCATCAACAAGGGCCGAGAAGCCCTCTACAATCAACGACAATCCGGGCACCTTCTTCCTGATTACAGCTTCAAGCCTCTCCAGTGCCACGCCCTTGTTGCCGCCTGTATACGTTTCGAAGGCCGCTCCGACCTTGCCCTCCAGACCGACAATGGCAACGCGGTCTAGGAACTTGAGCATATTCCTAGCAGGCTCCTGATTGTGATTCGGACATCCAAAGAGAATCACGTCGTATCCTGCAAGGTCATCTGTGTGGTGCACTTCCCCCGTCTTCATGACTTCACATTCTATGTTGCCTGTCTGTGTCAGGCCTTCAGCAATGGCCTCTGCAACCTTCTTCGTGTTTCCATAGATGCTCTCAAATACAATGATTGCTCTCTTCAATGAATTACTCTCCATTTTCATCATGTTCGCCTGAGCGCTGAGATAGCTCGAGCTGTCGCTTCGTATGTCTTCTCCAAATCTTCATCTGAATGAGAGAAGGACAATGCACCTAGTCCATGATAACCAAAGACGCCGTTCTCCATTAGGAATCCCTGAAAGCGATCCAGCTTCTCGTTGTCAATTGCCTCGCCAAGAACCGAGCCTCTGAGCACTTCATCTTTGAGTTTTCCCTTGAGTACATTGATGAACATCACTGACCCTACGCCTGTCGCAATCGCATCAAAGTCCTCCTCATCAAAGAGTCTGTTGAGTCGTTTGCGGAACTCGTCGCCACGGGTGTTCAGAAACTCGTACTTACGACTCAACTTCGCAAGCTGTCCTAGAGTTGCAATCCCCGCCACCATTGCCAAGGGATGGCTCGAGAATGTGCCGCCACCTACCCAGCGCCCACCCGGAGTGCCAGGTGCGGCCAGAGTCATGACGTCCTCGCGTCCTCCATAGACGCCGAGGTGCATTCCTCCTCCTGCTATTTTCCCAAGCGTCAGTAGGTCCGGTTCTACTCCATAGACCTCCTTCCCAGCAGACCCAAATAACATTCGAAAACCGGTGATGATCTCATCAAATATGAGTAGAACCCCTCTCGACTCCGTTTCCTCTCTCAAGTACCTCAGGAAGTCCTGCTCTGGGGGGAGACCTCCACCTGCTCCCAAGACTGGCTCGATGACGACCGCAGCTAGGTCTTTCCCGTGGTTCTTGATTACTGAGTCCACGCTTTTACGATCGTTGAATTCAAAGGTCACTCCATCAAAGAATGGATGGTCTGAGAATGGGTGACTGATGTGATAGCCCAGCGAATCGTTACCACCATGCCATCCACCCCATGCCTTGGCGACTTTCTTTCTCTTTGTGAATAGACGTGCTAGTCTCACAGCATACATCGTTGCTTCACTACCAGTGCTACAAAATCGCATCTTGGCAAGGGTAGGGATTGCCTTCTGGATTATCTCTCCAAGAACCACCTGATGCTCATTCAGGGCGCCTAGATGACATCCATTCGGAAGCTGCTGCTCGATTGCCTTCCTCACATCGGAATTGTTGTGGCCGAGAATCTGAGCATAGTGTGTCATCCACCAGTCTATGTACTGGTTTCCATCCACGTCCCAGATGTGACTGCCTTCGCCCCTTACCATGTACGGCGGGTAGGCGCCGCACCTATCCATGGCGAAAGTTCTGAGATTGTGATTGATTCCGCCTGGAAACACACGACACGCGCGTTCGAACAACTTCTCTGAGCCCGGAGTCGACTTCTTGTAGGCTTCTAGCATCTTATATCACCACTTCACGAAGACATCTGATTCTTGCCTATCTCCATACTCTTTCTGTATTGTGCGGGGCGGGTAGGTCTTTCATGGTCTTTAGGCCCGGCTCAGATTGGGCAACAATCGGTATCATGTTCACAACCATAGCCACAGTTCCCAAATCGCCGTGCACTCCTCCCTGGACACGCTGCACTAGGTCTGGATACCCCTTGAGTCTAATCTCATCATATTCAGGAGACGCCTCTGCATAAGCGCAAAAGTCTAGAGTGACAAGTGTCTTCCCTGATTTGTTGCCAACGCCCCTGCTCTTGAGCCCCAGGACACCGCCTTTCTCAACAGTAGTATAGGGGGTCACGACCTCTCTGTCAGCAACAACCGGCTCTACCGGGAGTTCCTCAACATGATCAAGTCCAAGATTCAGAGCATCTCCAACCATCCTAATTGATTCGTCCAGTCCTACGTGTCCTGTTATCACACCTTCATCAATGGACTTTATGAACTCATTCTGTGACATACCTGTTCCAATCTTCTTCTGGAACGAAGCACGCCGGTGACTTGAGTTGATCACACGAGTGACCTCGATGCTCTCCACTCTCTGCATCGGCGATGACAGCACAATGGGTAGAAGATCCATCAAGTACCCGGGATTGATTCCTGTGCCCAACACGGTCTTTCCACTTTCCCTTGCGAGGGCATCCAGCTCTTCTGCCAGTTTCGGATGACGACTGAATGGATATGAGAGCTGTTCGCAGATTGAAACGACATCCATTCCTCCACGAAGGCATGCGGCTACTGTCGGCATAACTCTCTCCAAGTCTGACACTGTTGCAACCACTGCGACATCTATTGAGGGGCTGTCAGATGATCCGATGGCTTCGTCTAGACTACTTTGAATTGGAGTTCGTGTCTT
>JAEORS010000054.1:0-10245 GCA_016840795.1 Candidatus Thorarchaeota archaeon
CAGGATGGTCAGTGGACACAATGTGAAACGCACCACGCGTCTTCTCTGCGCTCCTTATCAGGCTGTCAATCTTGCGCCGCTGCTGTTCGTCGCCTTCACGCAGTTTCCTGTCGGTTATCAACAGGTGCTCGACAGCACCATATTGCACGGCCTTTGCGACCTGATCATCACCGTACGTCGCTAGACCATCATCCTTGGCGATATGTTCAATGACGCTTTCTATGAGCTGCGTTTCCTTCTCTAGCTTCAGACTCTCGATTGCCTTTGAGATTACCCCTCTGAAGAGAATCTCCTTCGCTCCAGGAACACCAATTGAGTTCGTACTCTCAACAATCACTGATGGTAGATCTTTCAAACCTGCGCTGTGAAGATACTCATTGAAGTGGTCCTTGACGAATCCCGGGCCTGCAATGACTACGAGTCCAATCTCGTTCTGTTCTAATTGTGAACGTACTGCGAGGACCACCTGGGAGAAGAAGTCACGCATCGATGCATCATAGGACTTCTGGTCGCCCCTTTTCCGGGATATGGCAGTCCGCACACGCACTGCCTCCCGAATCCCAAAGTCCGCAACCAGAAAGAGTTCTGCGAGGCCATCTTCGATAGTGACGAGCAGCGTGACAGGTCGCTGTTCAGCCTTCTCGGCCTCCTTCAGACGCTCAAGCATGTATCTCGGCCAATGGTCCTTGATGATCGTCAGCGTGTGTCCCGGTTCGACATTGAAGGTGTGATGTGATCCCAAGCTGACCATGTCACTAGGCCCTTCCAGAATAACTCCCTTGACCCTCACGCGATTTGAGAATGCATGGAAAGCAACATCCTCCACTTTGAGCTTGAGAGTCATCGGCTTGCGAACGCTATCCTGTTTTCTTGCGTCCTCATCTCCCACCTTGACTCTTCTGGTAGTTCTCGAGACTACAGTGTCACCCGGTCCAACTACGTTGTATAGGTGCCAGAGGTCATCGAGAGTTTCAATCTTGATGACGATTCTTCCACCTTTCATATCTCGTTTGAGTACCTTCAAGGCGACACCATCAGGAAAACATTGGTTTCAGAAGAAATAGTCTCCGTAGTTCTTGGAAGATAGTTGTTCTCTCGTTGCGCTAGGAAGGTGACTACCGTCCATTTCAATCCCTCTGCTCAGTGTTTCCGCCCGTTCTACATGTTCAGGTAGAACTAGCTCGGCCCTCTCCTGTACTGCCAAATCACCTGCAATCCTGATTAACCCTCCCAGCTCTCGGAGCCTCAGAGTGAATGCATTACGCTCTCCATCGAATCTCTGGGCCATTCTCTGTGCAGTCTGTAAGACCTTCTGAGCGGATTCAGTAGCAAGATGCGGTATCTTGCCGTCCTCCACTACTGTCTGGGTCATGAATCGTACGAGGGCATTGGCATTTTCAGTTGTCTTCTCCATCCACGAGTTGAGCATCACCTCATATCCATAGCCGCGTATTCGTGACCTCAGCGGAGGAAGTATCTTGAGCAAATCTTCAAGATTGCAGGCAGCAAACAGGATGAAGTCACACGGCACATCATCCACACGCACAGCCGCACCTGAGCTGCTTGGGTTGTGGCCCACGATTGGATAGAAGCCATCTTGCATTGCAGTGAGAAGGTGTTTCTGGTGGGTTCCCAGGGCCGATATCTCATCAATGTAGAGGATTCCCTCATGCGCCTCATGGATGGCTCCCGGAACGACCTTTGAGTAGGGTGCTGTTCCCAATGGCTCTGTATTTCCATAAGGATCATGCTTCACATCACCGAGAAGCTCTACTGGGCTTGCCCCGCTCACTCTAATGAATCTTGAAGAATTCTGCGAGATCAGAATAAGGTCTGGGTACTCCTGATTGCGTGAAACTATGGGCTCCATTCCGTCACTACGATGGCATACCACCTTTATCGTATCCTCACCGATTCTGTCGTAAGTAATAGTGTGAGGAGTGCCCTCAATCTCTTCGCGTCTAGTGATACTCCTAAGTGCCGGTTCTTTCATGACATCTAAGGTTCGGAAGAGTCCAGAGAAGGATGCATATTCCTCTGCTCCCTCTGCAGTCCATTCACATCTTTTCGGCGAATCACACTCCATGCAGACGTATTGACTTGGCAGAGAGTAGCTTCCACACCTTGAACAGCGATATCCCATTCGCACACCGATATCAAAAGGAAGGTCATCAGGCCTGACGTAGACCGTATCGGGTATGTCCTCTGGTTCTTCCTCCTTACGTTGGCCTCTTTTCCTGACGATGACCTTTGGTCGATTGGGTTGAGATGGATTGTGGCTTATGAGAATCTGTTCCTGGGGCTCTGGAAGAAGAGTATAGGCCTCCTTCGCAATGAGAGACTTTCCAGTTCCAGGAGGTCCACATAGCAATACATGTCTTCGTTGCTCTACCGCAGAACGCACTACAGCGACAGCATGTTTTTGACCAACAACCTTCTCAAATGGCTCATCTGAGATTGGTACTTCTGCTGTCGATTCTATATCATCCATAATCGCATCTGAGTTATCGAGCTTCAAGTCTCTCGTAAGCCCGTTCCGGCCCAAATATGAAACTGTGAGTATTACTGGACTCTAGCCTCTCACTGTTTACTGACCCAGTTCATCAAACGTGAGAATCCCTAGACCTGGCGGTCGCTTCTCGATGTCTGCGACTGCCGCTCCAATGAGGAGTCTCGCTTTCTTGGCGCTGGCCATGTCTACTAGACGCTGTGTTACCACTCCATCCAGAACTATAGCATCGGCTTCATCAAGACCCTCGAGAGTCTTAGCCAACTCAGCAACGCCACACTCAACTATGACCTTCTTTTTCGAGTCGAATATGGTGGCCTTGAAGGCCTCCTTAATCTCGGCTATCTTCTCGATGTAGACATCGTCCACACTCTCCCGCACCATTCGTGGGCTTGCTCTCGGTTTCCTGTCTACCGGAGCCTCAACTCTTCTTGGCTTGGGTTCCCGTCTGGTCTTGGTAGGTCGTTTCTTGGCTTCGTGTGGCTTTCTACCACTTACCAGAGCCAGTGCTTGGTCTGCTGGAATCTGTGCCTGGAGGGCCTTCATAACTTCTCGTCTAGTCAGTTCCTCGACTTCCTTACCTTCAGGAGCTCTCGCGATGTAGTCAACCCTGGCCACTTGCATGAGTTCTCTCAGAATCAGGTCGCCGCCTCTGTCCCCATCAAGAAATGCTATGACCTTCTTCTTCGATTTCCTAGTTAGATCAGTTATCGTCCTTGGAACACGAGTGCCTTCTACGGCGATTGTGTTGTTGATGCCGCATTTCATCAGGTTGAGCACGTCGGCTCTACCCTCGACGATTATTATCTCGTCACTGCTAGTGAGCTCGGGACCTGCAGGTAGTTTGTCTGCGCCATACTTGGTTATGGGTCCTTTTCGCGCTCTTGTGACAGCAGTCGTAATCTCTCCTGCTCCGGGTGCGATCTCCTCCTCCCACCCCTTCAGGATACTAATCGCTCTGCTTACAACCTTTCGACGCTTTGCTCCTCGAATATCCTCTACCTTCTCAATAGTGACCTTCGCTGTGCAAGGCCCAACTCTGTCGACAGTTTCGATAGATGCAGCAAGAATCGCTGTTGCAGTCTTGTTCAGGGAAACTGGAATGACAATCTCGCCTTTGCTAGTTCCGCCCTTTGACGTAATTGCAATCTGGAGTCTTCCAATGCGCCCTGTGCGCTGAAGTTCTCTAATGTCTAGGTCCTCGCCCAAGAGACCCTCTGTCTGTCCGAACAATGCTCCCACGACGTCTGGCTTGTCAACTACTCCGTCAACCTCAATCTTGGCTCTTATCACGTATTTTGCAGTACTTGAATCAAAGTCTGTTCCCAATGATGGTGTCTCCTATGACGTAGTGCCACGTGCCATCTCATGTCATTCTGACACAGCTCTTCGTTATTTGACTCGTCACGTGCTTGGAGCTATCTCCCATCTCTTGATTTTCGACCAGTGATATACCAGCTGAGTCTGACTATGAGTCTGTCCTATGCATTCGTAATGATAATCCTGTGATTCTGATGATCTGATGAATGATAAGTGTCCGAAGACATTAGCGACGGCTTCTCGGTGACCCGTTAAGATTTGGTCAGCGAACCCGTGGCTCATGATATGATGATTTGATAATTGTAAAGTGCGCCTGAATCCTGTTCAGCGCTGCCTTACAAGCTCAGTTTGGGAGTGTGCCGTATTTGAACGTGTCGTTAGCACCATTTCTTCACGGATAGCACTCTATTACGGCAGCCAAGTGATTCTTGTTAGGCGCCAATTGACAAGCCTAATAACGATTCGTTCAGATATTGTACCGTTCAGGAGAAACGGCCCGTTCACGAGGGCGCACTGAGGTTCTGCCTGTGAGGTGTTGCGCAAGGAACGGGTGACAGCCTGGACTGGTGCTTGTCAAGAACCAATAGGACGAGCCACAACGGACTCACAAGATGGGGACGATGTCCTTAGATGAAGCGTGGGTCACCCAGGTCTCGTACATTGACAGGCAGGTCGGTGCCACCAATGCCCATCACGAGACAACTCAGCAGAGCCGGATGATATTCCGATGCTGTGAAGCTGGGAGTTAGTGGTATGGGGCACAGGCATCGGCCACTTCATCTTGTTTTTACCAACTCAGACAATCAAGCTCAATGAGTACACAAGACGCACTCAATCGACTATGTTTGCGCAAGTGTGTCTTCATTGGTCCTACGGAAACTAGGCAGTAGCTTTCCAGATTGTTTCATGTACTCAAGATACTCTTCACCAAACTCATCTATCATCATCTGTTCTTCTCTTGGAATCCTCTTGTAATTGACCCAGATTGAGAACCCGAAGAAGACCAAGACAAGGAGGTCTAACGAAATCAGAATCAATCCCGCCGTGTAGATGAAGATTCCCAAATACATGGGATGTCTTACTCTCTTGTAGGGTCCACTAGTGACTAGTCTGTGATTCTCCTGCAGTTCCAGCGCGATTGACCACTGCGTATCGAGGTGCCTGTGGACCCAAGCCAAGTAGAAGAGTGGAGCAATTCCCATTACTATTCCGAGCCATTGAACCCACTCACCAAGAGGAAGTCGTGTCCATGTCCACCAAGGCGGCGCCAAGAGATAGAGAACAAGCCCTATTCCTCCTATCGCAGTCACGACAGCTGTAAGAATCATGAAGGATTTGCCCTCCTCCTCCATCGCTGTATTCAGTTTCTCCTTGATTCCTACAAGACTATCGTGAGTCTTTGTCTTTCGACCATAGTACCCCCTGACAATTCCCAGACATACCCAGAGAAGAACGAATGAGATCCGAAAGAAGAAACTCATCTCCATTGCCATCACCTGCTGTGATGCCAAGATGGCATCCTGAATATGGTCGGTTCAATTGTTAGATGCGTCTAACTTTCATAAGTCTTCTCAAGTGCGCTTTCGTGTCAGCGGCCAGAGAACAATCAACAGACCAATTCCAATCCATATTATGGTCCACGACACCCTGAATGCTAGGTTTCCGACGATGAAGGCGTAGATGAAGGTGTCCACAGGGTTGAGTGGTGTTTCGGTCCAGTCTGGAATGCCCGGCGCTAGAGGATCACGGGGGAAAGGAAAGAGTGCGCAACGAGAGTTCGGCCAAGTGAGCCCGGTTTCCACATCACCTTCCACAAACTGAGATACATACTCTATTCTATCAAGGTATGCATTCGACTGATAGATGACAAGGGCTACAAGAAGGAGTGCCAGTAGCGAAATCGGGCGGAATCTTGTCTGAGTTCGTTCTGTACTCGCTACGGTAGTGTGCGCAGTCATTCTTCCCATTGGACCCCACACCTTCTGCAAGAATAGACGAAACGGGCCCTTATGCCGAATGACCCCGGATGCATCTCTCTACCAATCTCTTCGCTGCCACATCTAGGACACTTCAGTCTGCTCTCTCCGTGAATCAGACCATCCCATCTTCGTGATTCAATTGGTCGTCCGACTAGGAAATCGACTTTCTTCTGCCACCACTTGTCTGGCTCAGCTTCATCATCGAAAGGAGTCTTGGGCACAGGGTATGGTGTCATCCATAGAAACACTGACGCTCCGAAGAGCATCAAGGGAGTCGGAATCATCACAAGCGGACCCCAGTAGCCTGGCATGGAGAGTGTGAATGCAATCATGAACCCTGTCCAAACCATCTCGGCTAGAAGACCCAGCAGGAATGTCCTCATCCGTGTGCTTCTCCCTCGATAGTAGCGAACCATTTGATAGACGAACACCACACGCCAGACTGTGAAAGGCAGAGGACCCCATAGCATTATGCCCTCCATGAATTGAAACCAACGCCCTGAAACCATCCAAGTCATGGCTTGTATCGTCACATACCAATCCGTCACTCGAAATTGGACTACCACAATCAGAGGGGCAAAGAGAGCAAGCGCACCTACAATTGAACACACAACCCTGAGATCAACCGGAATTGGAACGGAATCAGACCCCACGTTTCCGTGTGACAGACTACTCGCCTCCATCTTCCTTCACCACAGGCGCAGTGCCATCTTGCGATTGGTCTTCTACTGCGGCTTGCTTTGGTGGGATGCCTTCAGTTTCGGTGTCCTGTTCCCACCACTTCTCTGGTTCGGTTTGGTCATCAAAAGGGGTCTTTGGTACAGGGTACGGTGTCATCCATAAGAAGACCGAAGCTCCCACAAGCATCAGGGGTGTGGGAATGGTCAGAAGAGGACCCCAATATCCTGGAAATATCAAGTAGTAGATTACAAGATCTGCAGTCACCATAATCATCTCAGCCACGACAGCCAGCAGAAATGTCGTCCTGCGTGTGCTTCTCCCTTGATAGTAGCGATACATCTGATACACGAGCGCAGCTCGCCAGACCGTGAAAGGGACGGTCCCCATGATCATATAGTCCACCATGAAAGTGAGCCACCAGTACGAGTCGCTACGAGTGAATCTCCACGTCATGGCATCAAGTATGAAGGTTCCCTGGTCCAGCTGAAGCACAAGCATGTAGGGTGCAAACAGAGCAAGTGCACCAATCATGAAAGCTACGACTCGGAGGTCGACCGGGACTCTGCCCAATTCTGGCCTGGTGGTTTCTTCAGTCACGGGCTCTTCTTCAAGAGCACGCTCCTGGACCTGTGTATCCTCGGAAGGAAGAGATTCCACCTCTTCAGTCGAATCTGGTGAAGGCAAGTGTTCAGTTTCAGAGTCAGTGATGATGCGCTGTCTTCTCCTGAGAACGACGATTAGCCCAAGGACGCCAAGTGGGATGAAAGCTACTACAAATGGATTCGTGAGAACTCTCACAATACCAAGTGTGGGGTCATACTCATTCTCTACCCTGAAATCAACGACCATGTGTCGTTCGTTGTACGATACGTCTTTCACTACTATCGAGATGTAGTAAGTGCCATTCTCCATCTGCGTTGTATTGAGATTGAACGAGATGGAGTCGCTATCCATGTCCCGGACATCGCGCGTTATTGGGTCGAACGAGTTGGGATAGCTTGAGGCGGCGATTGTGTACGCTATTGAGTAGACCTTGAATCTATCAGTAGCGGTGATCGTGATCTCACACGGTCCTGAAACCACATCGTTGTTCTTGATGCTGCATTCTATCGTTGGTGCTGTCAAGTCTATGTGAAAGTTCACCTTCACTGTCTGTGTAGTGGAAACTTCGTCTGTGTTATCAAAGACGAGATACCAAGTTGTGCCACGACCTCCCAGATACTCATACTCTCCGCTGGTGACATCCTCCATGACCTCGTAGGCTTGGATGGAATGCCCTCCTGTCCAGTCGTTGAACGCAGACTGGTTGCAGATGAAGAATGTGATGTCTGAACCGTTGATAACCTCAAAGTCCCCAAAGAGACCTCGTCCCTGCGTCCACACTCCCCATGAGAGTGTTTCATGACCTCCTGGCGGGATGACCAACTGCGAGTCTGCTCTGGCTGTGGGTAGTTGGTGTAGTGTCATTGCGATGAGAAGAAGTATGATGGCAATTCCTCTCACGATGCCGCAAGATTGGGTCTTGCTCTTCCGATACACCACGCTTCCCCCAGATACTTGCCGGCAACTGTATTTACTGGTTTCGTTCTTAGGGCTCTCCCTGAATCTCCTCGTCGATCTGGTGATTGGAAGCTATAGACTTCCACCCCCTCTCGATACCTAGCCAAACATGGCGGGGAATCAACGTCGTCATATATCAAGTGAATATCGTTGCCACGACCAGACTAGAACTTGAACTCCTCATACTCTCCAGGTTTAGTGATTTTCACACTTACTTCCTTCATCTCCTCAGCAACTCTGCGTTTGAACTCTTCAGGGTCTATTTGAATTACCGGAAATGTGTTGTAATGCATTGGAATCACAGCCTTGGGCTTCACCAGCTTGACTGAAGTCACCGCTTGGTCTATCCCTTGAGTATAGTAGTCGCCGCATGGAACAAGAAACAAGTCGACTCCATACAATTCTCCGAAGAGTTGCATATCAGAGAAGACTCCTGTGTCCCCAGGATGATAGACCGTCCCGCACGGAAACTTGGCTACGAAGCCAGTAGGAGCTCCTTTCCCACATGAATGGAATGCATGAACCATCGTTACACTGATGTCGCCGATTTCGACACTTCCACCAATGTTGAGCGTGTGTACGTTCTCTACCCCCTCGGTCTTCGCCTGAATCCCAAGCTCGTTGATTGCGACGAAATATGCACCTGTCTTCTTACAGATTTCAACGGCTTCTGCATATCCGTGATCTCCGTGGTCGTGTGTTACCAAAACGATGTCTGCTCTCTCCACGTCGTCAACCTTCATAGGTGATGTGGGACCTGTCAGCCATGGGTCTATGAAGACAACGTTCCTCTCGCACTCAATCTTGAAGGATGCATGACCTAGATAGGTTACTTTCATGATTATCCTCCTCTTGTGATTCTAATACTGGAACTTCGACCTCATTTCCCCCTGCTGACTTATATTACTCTCCACGCGCAATTGTGGAATCGTACCGAGGTCTAAGCTCTGATATAGAACTCCTTAAGATTGCAAATGCAGCCGAGTGGTTGAGGCAGTCGCTGTGTCCTCTCCTAATCCTGACTTCATCAAAGCTGGTCGACTCGCAGCGCGAGTATTGAAAGAAACGGCCCAACTGGTGAAGCCAGGTGTGAAGGTACTCAAGGTGTGCACCTTTGCAGAGAAGAAAATCCTAGAGTATGGAGGCGGCATAGCATTTCCGCTGAATGTATCAACCAATGAGGAAGCGGCACACTACACAAGCCCGCATGGTGACAAGAGGACATTCCCGGACAAGGGTCTTGTGAAGGTGGATTTAGGGACGCATTTGAACGGGCACATTGCAGATACAGCCGTAACAGTCGACCTGGATGGCTCTTTCGAGAGATTCATTGCAGCGGCGCAGGCTGGACTGGATGCCGCAATCGAGGTGGTCAGGCCTGGGGTGCCGGTTGGAGAGGTGGGAGCAGCGATAGAGCGGGCCATAAAGAAGCACGGTCTAAGACCAATTCACCAGTTGTCTGGCCATCAGATGAAGCCGTGGAATCTCCATGCCGGAAACAACGTACCGAACGTCCGTACCCGAAGAAGTCCTAGGATGAAACTAGGTGAAACCTATGCGATAGAACCATTCGCTACTGATGGAAACGGTACCATCAAGTCCGGTTCCAACTCCTATATCTTCTCAAACATAATGTCAAACAAGAGCAAGCTGGACAGCCTCACAAATCAAGTTCGGAAGGCAGCTCGCAAGAGATTCGGTACATTGCCATGGGCTTCAAGATGGTTAGACAGCTCCAAGGTTGACGTCCCCGATGCACTCAACACACTTCTTCGGGTTGGAGCGATCAGGGACTACCCCGTTCTCATAGAGGGGAAGGACGGCATGGTATCACAGTTTGAACATAGTCTATTTGTTGCTGAAGACGGCCCTATAGTGACTACTCTAAGACAATGAGTAGTCCTGATAGACTATTGGATGCATCTGTTCTGACCAAGACGCAACTATGCTCATCGGACAACCTTAGACCGCATACTTCTGCTCGGGTTCTTCTCTCACCATGTAGATACCATGCACTGTCATGGAGCCCTGACACTTGGGACATAGAACCTCGACAGGCTTGAGAATGTAGTCTCCCTTCTTGAAGTCCCTAATCTCCTTGAACGTGCACTCGGGATCATCACATCTAATCTCTGTCACAGTCGGCGGCGGTGGTTTCCTTTCTTCCACACCTCTGCCTGCATTGAACAATGAGAA
>JAEORS010000288.1:0-2653 GCA_016840795.1 Candidatus Thorarchaeota archaeon
TCGACAATCTCACGCAATTGACCATACAGGTACTGCCAGTATCAATCAGCCTTCAGTTCCTTGACCTATTCGAGGAGTACGAAAACGAAACAGTCTGGATATCTGCCACCATCCAGGATGACTTTCACACATCTGCAGTGAACTGGGGAGTCGTAACTCTCGACTTCGATGGCACCAATTACTCCATGCCTTACAACTCGATTACTTCCACCTATAGGTATGGATTGTGGTTGAGCTCATCATATCCGCCCGGTAATTACACGTTTCATATCATAGCTTCGGCGCAGAAATGCAATTCAACCCGGAAGATGGGTAATCTCACAATCTTGTCCAAGGTCCACACTCTACTGATGTTGGTAGAGCTTGATACAGACATCATAGGTAATGTAATCCCAGTCACGGTCAACGCATCAAGGAGTGGAGTACCAGTCCCAGGACTGACGATTACGGTCTATGCCAGATTCAACCTTACTGATGGAGAGCCTATTCTAGTCTTTAGGTCAGACGAAACTGACGTGGATGGTGTGGCGGAGGTCAACATTGATGTGCCTGCTAGTGCGACAGGTGCCTATGTATGGGCTGAATACGCAGGATCCCGGCAAGAATGGCCAGCATCCACCGCCCCGGTGGCTATCAGTGTCACTCCTCAGAACATCCTCGGTATTTTCCTCTTCTTGATACAACAGCCACTAGTGTTGTTCCTTATGGCAGTCGTAGTAGTTGTTGTAGGAACTAGGTCGCTGTGGAAAGGGAAACTTCAGCCAAGAAGATTCGCAGCAAAGTCCAGGCTTGAAAAACAGCTGGAGGCGTTCATGGAACTCGAAATGGTACAACACTTCATGGCGGTCTACACAGACAGAGGAACCTGCGTATTCTACCATCCGTTTGCGCAGAGTAGAATCCAGCCGGACCTCATCAGCGGTTTCATTGCGGCGATAACTAGTGTTTACGGAGAGATCAAGGGCAATGGGGTCCAAGGTTCTCTCGAAGAGATCAACTATCAAGGACTACGTCTGAACAGCTACAGTGGTAGATACATCATCGGGATAATGATAGTTGAGGGAGAAATGAGTGCTCGTCTGAGAGACAGGCTTCAGTTCTTCGTTGAGATCTTTGAAGATCAATACGAGTCTGACCTCGAAGGTTGGACAGGGCTTGTCGACTGCTTTGACCCCGAATGGGTTGTTTCGAATCTCAACACTGCGTTCAATTATGATTGGATGCTTCCACATCATATAGATCCCAAGGTGAAGTTGAAGGGACCCGAGAAGAAGATAGTGAAGCTGATCAAAGACTTGTACGGCAGAAACGAGTTTCTAATTCGGGACATCCTGACCAAAGCAGCGAATAAGCTCAAGACCACTGAGGCCGAGGCATTCGATATTATCCTCCGTATCATGGACCAAGGTGCTATCTACCCAATCGGAGTACACACAGTGCTTCAGCGGCAGGGATTGGGGATTGCTGATGAGGAGGAAGAAAGCATCTATGAAGTGAAGACCACTCCTGAAATCGATGAGCCTGAGATGCCGCCTGAAGTAGAGGAACCTGAGAAAGTCGAAGACGTAGCTGAACCCGAAAAAGTCGAAGAGGTAGCTGAACCTGAGAGAGTCGAAGAGGTTGTTGAGCCTGAGCCAGTGGATGAACCACCACCTGAAACGGAAGAGGCTCTAACTGAGGAAGAGAAGTTCCTTAGAGAGGTTGAGGACCTGATCTCAAAGGATAAGACCGACTCGGAATAGGCTCATCCGAGCACCCCTTATTTGACTCAAGAAGAATCGTCAATTGTATAGAATCCCGACACTTGGAGACCACTACAATGCCCTGGAACATTGACAACTACTACATCATGAACAATCGCGTTCTCCAGGTAGAAATTTCGATTCCGCTCATGGATTTCCTCTACGCAGACATTGAGGATGTCAAAGATACGTGGATAGAGATGCTGGGTCAGTTCGTGAATGAACATCCAGACTATGAGATGTCGTGGGAGATGCAGCCCAAAGAGAAGAATGCTCTGGTTCTTGTGAGGATTGCGAAAGCCGGGGAGCTCCCGGAGTTTAGCAGGAAAGAAACAAAGGATGCAATCGCGGCTGCAGATGCTCTATTTGAGAATCCCAAGTAGCTCCACGGCAGGACAACCAGTATTGTCGCGTTCAGTGCACCAAAGGATTTGTACGAGTTCCGTCGACGAAAGCTGCTATTCGAGCACGAGTAGTAGTCAGCTCTTGTGCAACCTCGAGGCCTTCCTCTAGATCACGCACTGGGATACAGTGCATGTTCTCTTCAACCAGCGAAGAGCGCATCCTAGAACATAGAATCAGGCTTCGTGACTCCAAGACTTTCAAGAAATACCGTGCCCTCTCCATCCCCACTTCGAAGCCAGGTTCAACTTGAAGGAGCAGGTCCCTCTCAGAGCCTGAGCGTGACACACCGTTCAAGAATCCATCGGGACCGACCCCCATGCTGCATTCGGCCACCAGCACAATGACTCCATCCCGACGAGTCGCCTGAAACCCTGCATTGAGAGCATCAACCGCGCTGTAGAGAGTGCCATCACTTGGGAAACCACCAGCGCTAACGACAGCTATATCATACCTTTGCCCTAAAGCGACATTTGCAAGACTCTGAGCGGCGGACACTCCAAGTTCCC
>JAEORS010000055.1:0-10169 GCA_016840795.1 Candidatus Thorarchaeota archaeon
CCATCTCAGCCCTCTTTCTTTCTCTTTCCGCAACCACGCGTTCTGTAATATCAACAATCGTTGCTTGAATGGCAATGTCGTCTTCGAACAGTATCTTGTGCCCTACAGCCTCTACCCATAGCATCTTGCCGTCACTTCGTATGACTCTAAGTGCAACGGGTGCTTCCAAGGGCGGCTCTCCGCTCAGAATGTTAGCGAACATCTCGATGAGAGGTTTGAAGTCATCTGGATGCACAAGTCTCTCAATATCCTGCGCGCTCAGCGAAAGCAGATCTTCAAGTGAATGTCCCGTCATCTCAACCATCGCGTTGTTTGCAAACGCGATTTCAATGGGAAGCCCCTTGACTATTAGAACTCCGAGAGGTGACTGTTCCACAAGCTGTCTGTACTTTGCCTCCGATTCTCGCAGGGCTTTCTCTGACATCATCTGCCCAGTAACATCTATATCCATGACTTGAAGCGCCGGTCTTCCCTCATACTCTATCTGCTGAACAAAAGACTCCACGTAACGTACGGACCCATCTTCTCTCAAATATCGGAATCTATGACGTGGAGAAATCTCGCCACCGATTGCTAGTGTCTCGTTTCTTCTCTGAAGTTCGCCGCGGTCATCAGGATGGATAATACCCCACACATCATCCTCCGTGAACTCTAGAAGTTCTTCGACTGAGTATCCAAGCGTTTCGGCAAACGCAGGATTCACATACATATATGTCCCGTCCTGTATTATCGCAAGACCCTGCAACAAGTTCTCCACAAGGCTACGGTATCGCTCTTCCGATTTCCGAAGCTCCCTTTCAGCACGCAGCCGTTCAGTCACGTCTTCTATCGCCATCTGGATTACGTATTGCCCTTCATATTCCACCCTTCTTCCTAGAACCGCCACAAAGCGGACTTCACCACTTGGCCTTACTACTCTGAACTCCTTGGGCGCGTTGCCCGCAGGATCTCCCTCCAGCAAATCCGCAAAGCGTGATGTCAGTTCCTCATAGTCGTCTGGATGAATGAGCTCTTGGATTTGGTCAGATGTGAGATTCATTATGTCGTCTGGGATCATATCCAAGATTGTGCCGAATGCCCGATTCGCAAAGGGAATGCTAAGGGGTGGCCCTCTGACTATTGCGACTCCTTGAGTGTACTGTTCCACAAGTTGTTTGTATTTAGCCTCTGAGCCCTTCAATGCGAGTTCGGCTGTCCGTGCTTCACTGACGTCCCTTATGATTGTCAGAACCTGCTCCACTTCCCCTTTCCGTACAATGGGTATCTTTGTCACTTCAGTGAAGATCTCCCTCCCTGCAATTAGAGTTCTCTCTTCAGAAACAAGCGTTTCCTTGTTCTCAAAGACCATTTCGTATTCGTCAAGGACATTGTTCGGAAGGAATGGGAAGATTTCGGGCAAGCGTTTACCAAGAATATCCGGGTCGAAACCTAGCTCCTCTATCCAATTCTCGAGAACAGGATTGCTAAGGACGACTCTGAGATCAGAGTCCACTACATGAATTGGATCTCCTATCGCCAGCAATGTAGTTCTGTATTGTTCCTCTGACTCCCTGAGCGCTGTTTCAGCACGGTCAATCTGGGTGACATCGAATGCTACGCCGCCTAGCAGAGTTGGTTTTCCTTCTCTTCGAATTGGAAACTTTGAGGTTCTATAGGAGTGGATGACCCCGTCCTTGTCAGGTACTCTCTGGAGGATCTGTGTCGGACCTTCTTTCAACGTTCTCCTATCATCCTCAATCATTGCTGCCGCCAGTTCCTCGGGGAACAACTCTATTGTGTTCTTTCCTGACCATTCCTCTATGCCGAAACGGCCTCGCATGAAGCTGTTTGCATACAGCATATTGGAATCTTCGTCCTTGATGAACACTGGACCTGGAATGTTCTCAGCGAAAAGTGCAAACCTCTCCTCGCTCTCCCTTAGGTCTGCCAGCGCCTCAACCTGATCCGTTACATCTCGCACAATGCCTATGAACGACTTCGGGTTCCCCTTGGCATCTCGTACAACTGCAGCGCTCAACTCTGCCGGGAACCGTGACCCATCTCTCCTGAGCATCGTGTATCTCACGTTTCTGATTGAACCCTCCGCCAGAGTCCTCTTGAGATTCTCCATGGCCCTCTCGTGGTCTTCTTCCGCAATCAAATCGAATGCGCTTATTCCCATAAGCTCCTCTCTCGAGCTAGCACGATGAAGCCTCAAGACCTGGTCATTCACGAAAACCAGGTTTCCTTCTAGGTCAGTCAAAGTGATGGCGTCTGGTGATGTGTCAATAAGACCACGATAGAGCTCTTCACTCTCCCTGAGGGCTTCTTCAGCTTCTTTGCGAATCGTGACGTCTCGAATGAGCGATTGGTAGCCCTGGAATTCGCCTCCCTTGATTAGGACCGAATTAGTCGTGTGGAAGTGAATCGTCGAACCGTCTTTGCGAACCCCCCTGGCCTCAATTCCTCCTGGAACGGTTTCCATACGGTCACGACTCTCAGCGAAGGCATGTAGGATTGCAGGCATATCATCAGGATGTAGCAGCATGGTGAAACTCTTACCCTCCAGCTCTTCAACCGTGTAGCCGAAAATCTCGGCACCTTTTGCCGTAGACATCAGGATTGTACCGTCTTGGTCCGTTCGGAATACTCCATCCGCGAGGTTCTCGTACACAAGTCTATATCGGGCCTCGTCCTCTGACAATGTCTGCTGGGTCTGTTCACTGGTCAAGACGAATCCCCATCGCGTATTGCGTTCTGAGTCTGCAAAGGAACCTAGACGTACACTTGTCGTTACCTGGTTTCCACTTCGAGTTGCCCAGTCAATCACCAATCCCGATAGCGTTTTGTTACTTGACTCCGTCAATGAATCTTCGATTTGCCTTCTAGAAGCTGCGTGAACAAGTTCAGGAACTGATCGACCCTTGATTTCTTCCTTTGAGAACCCAATCATCGCCGCAAACGGCTCATTTACATACCTGACTGTGAAACTCTCATCCACCACTAGGAATCCTTCACTCATGAGATCACAAAGGACCCCACTAGAGATTGTTTCCGTCCAAGGTTCACTCTGCATTGTGCACACCCCAACTCGAAGTCATGTCGAACAGTACATCTTCGGTGATTCTTGACATAGAACTTGAATCGCGATGACCTTCTCATCGCTCATCTACGGTCCCAGTAGAAACGAAGGGCGATACAATGCTTTTTGATGTTCTTTGTTTGAACCTCTCACTCAACGACCAAGGATTCAGGCTTCTTGACCACTCTATTGAAAGTCTTCCTGTCGTAGAACTCAGCCTGCCTGTTGAGACAGGCAACAACAACGCACCTAGAACATACGAAGTTGATGATTTTCTTGAGTGAAGGTGTTTCACCTAGCTTCTGTTTCAACTCCTTCGGTTTAGCGCCGAAGAATACGGCCTTCTTACTGGCCACTGATTCGAAAACTAGTGTGTTCAATGTCGTCAGAAATGCCCTGGGGTCCTCGTTCTTCTTCCAGAGCTTTAGAATCAGAGTCATTGTGGCTGCAAGGTCGCATGACAATTCGTAATGCTGTGGCTTCCATCTCTTCTCATAGCCATCCTCCACAATTCCAACCTCCCACATGGGGAACGCCTCAAGACCCTCCGGCTTTTCGTGATCCAGGATCTCTTCAACGAGCTTCCCTCCTTCTCGTTCCTTGCCATACCATATGGGCACGCCTCTGGGAACGTGAGACAAACGGCCGCAGAAAGTATACCACGCCTTCTCTGGTTTCCCTGCCAAGAGCTTTAATACGCGTTCTGTGTTGTCTTGAGGTCTCTCAAGAACATGTGCAGGCACCCAAGCTGAATGTGTTTCACATCGATGTTGCCCACAGAGTGCACATGGGTATGTAGTCTGAGTTGCTTTGGCCACTCCCAAGCTCTCGCATTCTGCACAGACGTTCAACAACATCCCATCCATTCTGAGCGGTACACCCACTTCAATGAACAGTCAGTACAGGCGCAATTAAGGATGCCGCTGATGGATACCAGGTCAGCTTGGCTCAATATGAACAAATACAACGCTCACTTCGGGGATTGCTTTCTTGATGATTTCTTCAACTCTTTCAGCGATATCGTGACTGTCCGCAAGAGGCAAGTCAGCGTCCACACGACAATCCAAAGAGATAGTCATACCAGAGCCATCTCTAGTAATGTTCACGTTGTGGCAATCACTTGCCGGGGTCTTTTCATCCACGAGAGTCTTGATCTCCTCGACAATATGTCCACTTTCGCTGGTGATATCTTGGGCTGGCGAGGCGTCTCTTTCGACATCCATATGCAACGTTACTCTCTTGAGGTTTGAGACTTTTTCCCGAAGAATTCGCTCAAGCCTTTCAGATACGGCATGTGCCGCTCCAGTCGTCATGTTTGGTTGCATCTCAAGATCTGCTGCGATGTATGTGTCCCCCTCCATGACTTGTATCCGCACCTTATGTGCCCCCAATACCATCGGCTCACCTCGAACGAGCTCCTGAAGAAGCCCGTAGACATCCTGAGTGACTTCATCCTCATCTGCGCGAGACACTGGCTCTACATGCACCATGCAGTCAACTCGTTTTCCAAGATTCGAAAGAACTCTCTCCACGCGATCTGCTATGTGGTGAGCTTCATCAACCGAGGTGCGTTCCTTCACGGAAATCACTACATCAATGAACAACTCGTGTCCTACCTGTCTGGCTCTTATCTTCCTACAGGCGACTACTCCATGGACGCTAGTACAGAGCTTCTCGATTTCATCATATATCCCCTCCGGGGCCGTGTCCAATAGTGCATCAAAAGCTCTTCTTGCCAACTTGTATGAAACAAAAAGGATCACGACTGCAACACCTATCGCGGAGAGAGGATCGGCAATTGGGAATTCAAAGAATACGAACGCAAGACCAACCAATACCACAATGGAGCTGAGGGCATCGGTGATGAAGTGCAGGCCATCCGCCTCTAGCGCTTGACTTCCATGTTTCTCAGCAGTGGAGAACAGGACGCGACTCCTTTCGTAGTTCACTACGATGCTTATCACCATTACCGCAATCCCGGCAAGTGTCGGTTCGGGCCAT
Organism: Candidatus Thorarchaeota archaeon; assembly: GCA_016840795.1. GTDB lineage: Archaea > Asgardarchaeota > Thorarchaeia > Thorarchaeales > Thorarchaeaceae > SMTZ1-83. The sequence continues at coordinate 5,063 of JAEORS010000055.1, forward strand.
TCTTCAAGCTGTATCACTCTTACGGCTTCCCAGATAATCCACGCGGCCGTAATCCACAGAAGAATGGTTTCTACAAGGGCTGAGAAATTCTCTATCTTTCCATGCCCATAGTGATGCTCCTTGTCAGGTTCCACGGAGGCCTGACGAACAGCAACAAACGTAATGCCGGCTGCCAAGAAGTCTAGAGCGCTGTGAAGGGCTTCTGATATCACGCCAAGCGAACCACTCGTGATGCCCACAAATATCTTCAATACGGTCAATGCAGCTGCGACAACTAGAGAAACAAGTGCTACTCTGTTCACCTCTTCTCTGCGCACGCCTGTACTGGCCATACTTGTCCCGCAGGCGCGCCTCTCTTTAACCCCCTTTAAGGATTCTCATCGGACCTGAGCATAGAAAGCATACTTGGTTCTTCTGTCACATCGATCACATGACCATGCATGTTTCAGTGTGAGTGACTCCGCGAACCGCGTGGATTTCGTCAAGCAACCGCTTTACACCGTTTATAGACTTTAGTCGGGCCAGGGCGATAATATCGTAAGGTCCCATCACCAATTGTGCCTTGGTAATCTCTTTGAAATTCTGTATCTGCTTGATTGCCTCCCACATCTCACCCGGGCCGGTGTCTACTAGAATGTGCAATTCGACCATCTTCTTCCTGCAACCTCGCGAAGATTACGTTCTACAACTAACACGCACCTTCAACATAAAGTTTCGTTATCAGATTAGAGTTCCAGTGTGAGATAGAATGGATATTTCGCAACTGATGAAGCCTACGAATTTACGAGATGGAACGTACGCCCATTTTCACCCCTTTATGATTGGGAGGAAATGTGCGCTTTTTGCTGAGTATCCGAATCCAAGAAAAAAAGAGGAGTGCAGAGGGTTACTCCCCTCTGCAATGATGCGCTCAACCTAGAGATCAAGTTCCATAGTCTTTGTAGATGTGATACCAATAGTATGAGTGCATTGGACTAAATTCCAGACCGCTACCGTGCAACCAAGCTCGACGAACTGTGAATTGCTTAGGCTGGTACATGTAGATACTTGGCTGGTCATAGGCGACCTGAGCCTGAATCTTGTTGTAAAGCTCCTGTCTAACACTGTCATCGGTCGCTTGCTTTGCCTGAGTAATCCAGTCGTCAACTGTGTCATTGGAATAGCCGCTAGAAGACATGTATGTCCCTTGCGAATGCACAAACGGCCAAGCATAGTTGTCTGCATCAGCATAGTCAGGTGCCCATCCGATAAGCCATAGTGGTAGCTCGGCATTGGCGAGTTTCTGTATCATGTTGGCCCATTCTAGCGCATTGACCCTGACCTCTGGAACCGCCGTGATGCCGGTCAGGTTTGTGTCCTGATGTGCCATGACGGCAGTGAACCCATCTTTTAGCAACAGCGATCCTTGCTGCCGGATGACGTTGCCTGAGTTGTAGTAGAGGTCGATATAGCCCTCCAAAGCGTTGATATCAGTAACGAAATCCGGGTTCTGCATGCCAAGGTTCCACCAGGCGACAGCCTCATCTAAGTCGAAGTGTTCCAACCAATGTGATGAATTCTGAAACTTCATGCCTTGTGGTATGAAGCCCTTGGCTTGAAAGCCCCAGCCTCTCACAATCGCGTCGATTGCCGCATCGTAGTCAAAAGCATAGGCAAAGCATTTCCTAAGCTCTCTGTGGCGGAACGGACTTTCAACTTCAGATGTCACTCCCCCACGAGTGATGTTAAGCGGAGTGAATTTGAAGGTGAAGGCCATCAATGTGTAGCTGAAACCACCGGTGATTACATCAATGTTGGGATCTTTGGATCCGAGTGTGACGTTATCCCAAATCTCGTCAGCGTTGGTTGTCGGCCAATAGACAGAGTCAGCAAGGCCTGTCTTTAGGTTCAAGAGTCTGCCAGTTGTGTCCTCGTTGGTCTTGTACCAGACTTCTTTGAGTTGACCTGCATAGTCTGGTGGCTTTATTGCAGCCTCCGTCGCATCAGCTCTCCAATAGTCCTCAAAGAGCACCATCTTGATGTACTCGTTGGGCCTCCATTCCTCCAACATGTACGGACCGGTGCCACAGGTGTGAGTTTCCATCCACGTGCGAAACTCGCCATAGTCACATCCATAATGCTCCATCCAATCACCGCCCTCGGGAAGAGAGTCGTTGCTAGGGCTGGAAAGCACGTAGCTGGGACTCATCATAGAGGCCACCTGATATGTCATGGCTGGAATGAATGGGGCAAATGGGAGTTCCAGATTGAACTGTACCGCATAAGTGTCTAGAACAACTATGGCTCCGGAGTTCGCCACCCAGTCATCAAAAGCGTCCTTGAACTCCTGTGAAGACGTACCGTTGTCGTAGGCTGCGGTTTCCACCACTACGCCGCCCTTGAGAGGTTCGATAATCATCCACACTGGGCCAGCCGTACGAAATGCTTTGACAGCACGCTCAACATTCCACTTGACGCAGCTAGCATTGAAGGGTGTACCATCGTGAAATATGACATTCTGGCGGAGTGATATGTTGTATTGTGTACCGTCTGCGGATATCGTTGGAGCAGCCGCCGCCAATAACGGAACTGAGGGTTCAGTATCAGCTGATCCCCAAGCGTAGGTATACAGTGTTTCATAGATATTGAATTGCATATTGCCGCCAAAGTTCTCGTAATTGATGTGCGGATCCATGCTGTACGGATTGCCTATGGTTTCTGATATGAACTGGTCCTCAGGGACAACTCTAGGTTGTGACATGAAGACAAAGGCAACACCAGCGCCCGCAACCACAATCACGATGACTATGATGGCATACATCTGGTTTCTTTCCATTGTTTATTGACTCCTTGGTGCAAGAAGAAATAGGATGTCTTCTTGCCTCGGCAACACCGAAGTGCGCCTAGTAAGAACCAGTTTGACACTTGGATTGCTATTCTATCTCTATCCTCGAGAACCGTGATAGTCAATGGTGATATTCACATAATAGGCTACACTCTTTTGCTCGCTCCTCTTTCCAAGGGAATTACTTCCTACTTCTTGCAAGTGGAAGATAATTGGGGGTGCCAACGAGCATCCCCGCACCCAGGTGGGCAACCGTTCTATTCTGCACCTATAAGGGCCAATGTGTTTCTCACAGCACAAAACGCTTATATCAATTGACGCGACTATATTCTCAACGAATGAGAAAATTAATGGCCTGAGCGTTGTGTAAGATGTCTGGATCCCCTGGGAAGAGAGAAGTGCTAGCCTCCAAGAAGGCGTCCGATAATTCTGTTGATGCTGATTCTATACAGAAACTTGTCGCGGATTTTTGGAAGCAATGGGAGAATCTAGAACGGGACTATCCAAGGGTCTGAAGTCTACCAGGCGTAGAGCGACTTGAGGAGTGTTGTCAGGTCATGAGACTTTCTCGTTCATCTGGTCCTTCTGTGCAAGATGAGATACTGGCTATTCTGGCAGAAGGGCCCAGTTACGGCTATGAAATCATAAAGCACCTCGAGAATGGGCGTGGCGAGATTAGGCTCAATACAGTATATAGATGGCTCTCCGAAATGGAGAATCGTCATCTTGTGGAAAGCGAGCTTTGTTCTGGTTCGTCAGGGCCCAGTAGGCGTGTATATCGACTCGCAGTCAGGGGTAGGAGAAGAGTTAGAGGACTTTTCAAGAACGCCGTCAGTTTGGTCTTGCAGCTCTATGATGAATACCGCTACTACTCAATGGGGGGACTTGCAGCCATACTTGACGGCTCAGAAGTCGAATATAGTGGCGGTAAGATTCTCCTTTCGGGAGTACCCAGACTTATCGAACGAGACTTGGAGTTGGCTAGATTCTTGGTGTCGAGAAGTGATAAGGGTCAAATCAGAACTGTTGGAGATTCTACAGTGCTGGCAGGTTCTGGAATCAACTACCATGTTCATGATGGAACTCTTTGTGACATCTCAGCACCATCGAGGTACTTCCAGGAAGTCTGGATATGCGGCGTTCCTCGCCTAGAAATCCTGAATACGGCCTTACCGGAGGTCAAGCGGGTTCTAAGTGTAGGGGGCACTATGAGAGTAGTCTCTTCACGAGTCTGCTTTGATGAACCAACAGAATACAGATTGGATGATTTTCTGATCATGTCTGCTATTCATCTCTTTCCGAGTCTAGGAATCGTTGATGCCAAGACCTTGCTTTCAGAGATTGAAGCCGTGTTCGGCAACTGTAGTGGACAAGAGATCTTCCAAGGCGTGGGGCTCTTTCGTGGGGAAAAGACGAAGTGAACGTACAAGTGAGTCAACACACTGATATGGAATGCAGAAGAGCGGAGGACCGATGGCAATGAGCGACTACAAATCCGGCGAATACGAGGATGTGATCCACTTCGTTCCGGCACCTATGATGAACATTCAAGATTGGGAAACCTACGAGATTCATAGGCATAGGGACTACTTCCCCATTCTGAACATCTTGTTACAGGGACCAATGACGGTACGAGATCTGACGGCGGCCTACAATAGGTGGTGTGAGGAACATGGTTCTCCAAAGCCCAAGTCAGACAAGACCATCTATCGCTATCTCAAGACCCTCGGTGAATACGGTCTGGTGGTTCCTGCAGGCAGAAGGGTGGTGTTTGGAAAGACTGCCACAGAAACCTTGTACGCTCGCGCGGCGGCATTCATCCGCTACTATGACTTCGCACCTGAGTTCTGGGAGCACGAAGCGTCACGGCTATTCTCTCGCGGAGTGACAATCGGGACGGAACGAGTAATCGGAGGAGTCAAGCCCAATTACAAGTGTCTGAAAGCATTCCTGATTGAATTCCTTGACAGTGTTGAATCGAATATCCACAAGTTCGTGACGTCTGCTTCCAAGGATGAACTGGAAGTCGTGCGAGCGATAGGAGAGAACCACTTCATTGAGGAGGCACTCAGATACGCCGGTATTCTGGGAACCATCATCAACCATCCAGAACTAGTGAAGAAGCTCAACGACTGCTTTTCCTGATTCCTTTTGACTCAGAGTCGGAGCCCAACAGAAGATTGAAAACTAGCAAGTGATGTCACTGCTAGACAGAACCGACAAGAGGCTGTAAGCATGGCCAAGGACAAGTTTGAAAAACTCACAGAGATGCGCGAAAGGTCA